>JAEUTT010000160.1 GCA_016787165.1 Bacteroidia bacterium
GTACTTTGTTAGTTCAAGAATCTACAAATGGTAGTGCCTGGACTACCATAAGGACTATTTCAACACTTACTGCAAGTTATGCTGGATATACTGATGTACCTAATTCTGCAAGTAGATACATTCGCTTTAATTTTTCAAATAAAGTAAGTGGAAATAATATAGGATTAGATAATGTAAGTATTGCTGCTGGTGTTTCTGCTGCACAAGAAATTAGTGTAAAGCAAGGTGTAACAACGTATGTAAATGGGTCAACCTATACTGCAGCATCGCCTGTTAGTACAACCTTGCCTATTACTTTTACCATCTATAATTTAGGTTTAGCAACATTAAATATTTCTAACATTTCTGTGTCAGGTGCTAATGCATCCGATTTTGTTGTTGGAACTTTTCCTTCAACAGTAAACGGAACAAATAATGCAAATTTTAATGTTGATTTTACTCCTTCTGCATCGGGCACTCGTTCGGCTGTTTTAACAATTGTAAATGATGATGTGAATGCAAATCCTTACATTATTAATTTATACTGTGTAGGTGGAACATTATTTACAGAGCCAACATCTCAACCTACAAATTTGAGTTTTAGCAATGTAAAATCGTATCGTTTTACAGGTAATTTTAATGCAGCAAGTGGAACTCCTACAGGATACATTGTGCTACGCAGAACAGGTGTTGCAGTAGCAGATACGCCTGTTGACGGTGTTTCGTATCAAAAAGGAGATATAATTGGATCTTCAAGTGTGGTATTTAGTGGTTCAAATACTTCTTTTATTCCTAGTTATATTATAGCTAATACAACGTATCATTTTGCGGTATTTGCATACAATGGAACTGGTTCATACCGCAATTATTTAACAACAGCTCCTTTAACAGGAAATGTAACATCATCTGGTTCAATGCAACCAGGAACGTACTATAACTCTGTAAGCACAGCTGCTCCAAGTTTTGTAACTGATTTACACAATAAAATTAATTTTCATCAAATGCAATTTTATAGTAGCTACGGACAATTAATGATGTCGCAGTTTTATGCACGTGATACTACTGGTGGGCAACGTGTTGTAACATGTTCTTATAGTGGTTTAAATGAATTGTACAATGAGCCTTGGGATTGGGCGAGTAATAACTTTAGTCGTGAACATACTTTTCCATACAGTTGGATGCCTACAACAAATCAAAATTTACCAGAGTACAATGATTATCATCACTTGATGCCAGCTAATCAAAATGAGGTAAATGCAATTCGTAGTAATTATCCTTTAGGTGTAGTTGTAGGAACACCTGCTTACACTTATTTAGGATGTAAATTGGGTTTAAATGCACAAGGTAAAACGGTATTTGAGCCAAGAGATGAACACAAAGGCGATGCTGCTCGTGCATTAATGTATATGACTGTTTGCTATACAAGTGTTTCTGGAAATTTATGGGCATTGCCTAGTTTTATTAGTGGTGCAATACCATACGGACAAGACCAAAACGTATTAAAACAATGGCATTATCAAGATCCTCCGGATAATCATGAAATAGCCCGTAATGATTATGTTGATTCATTACAAGGAAACAGAAATCCATTTATTGATAGCGTACAATATGCTTGCTATATTGATTTTAGTAACATGACAAAAATTGCTTCTCCATCTTTTCCTTGTATATCTACAGGTGTAAATAATTTATGGAATAACAATGTATTTGTTTCTGTTTATCCTAATCCAAGTAATGGAGCATTTACATTAACGTATGTAACTGCTAAAAATGAATCGGCTTTAGTAAATGTGTATGATGTGATGGGAAGAGTTGTTTATGCTCAACAAGCAGTTTTTACAAGCGGAACAAGTTCTATTCAGTTAAATTTAGAAACTGTGAGTAAAGGAATTTATTCAATGGAAGTAATATCTAACGAAGGACGTATTGTAGAAAAAATAGTAATTAAATAAGTTTAGATTAGTTAATAAAAAAAGAGTCCCGAAAATTATTTCGGGACTCTTTTTTTATGGTTAATAATATTGTCGCGAATCTTTTAAGTTGTTTTTTGCATTTGTAACACTATTATCCTGGTATTCGAGCAATGTGTTTTTCCATTGTTTTTACTTGTTCTACCAATTCAGGTGATTTAGGTTTTAATGCTTTCGCTCTTCTAAAATACTCTTTTCCAACTTTATTTTGATTACGTTGAATTTCAATAGATGAAAGTTGAAGATAAACCGCTGCTAAACTTTCTTTGTCAGGAATACCTGCTTTAACAGCTTCTAATAAAGTTGCACGTGCTTCTTTTGAATTTCCTTTTTTTAGTTGAATAAAACCCAGTTGCATTAAATTGGTTCCTTTTACATCACCAACAATGGATGATTTTGTTTTTAAACTTTTACGGATACTATCTTCAGCCGTTGATAAATCGTTAGATGCTAACGAAAGATTGCTTTGTAGCATGTAGTATCCTGCACGGATAGGCTTTAATAATAAACGAGGATATTTAATTTTATTTAAATACATCATTGCTGTATCCACATCTCCTTCCGAAACAGCTTCTTGAACCAAGCGCATAGTTCCCATCATGAAATAAAGCAATAATGATATAAATGCTAAGCTGTAAAGTATCCATGCTAAAATAGCATCATCATATACATGAGATAAAACACCAAGAACAATTAAAACAGCAATAATTGGTAAGCGGTATAAAATATAAAATCTTAAAATTTTCATATGTGTATATTTTGTTTTTTTTAAAGCCCTGCAAAATTAACAGAATAAAGCAGACACTACAACATTTTTAGTTTATTTGGTTTTTGTTGATTTTAGTTTTTTGTTTTCCTTGTGTCGTTTATGATCACGTTTAGTTTTCTTTTCCAGGTTTTTTTGAAGTGCTTTGTCTAAATCAATACCTGTTTGATTGGCAATGCAAATAAGCACAAATAAAACATCTGCTAACTCATCTGCAAGTACTTTTTCTTTGTCTTTCTTTTTAAATGATTGTTCGCCATAGGTTCTGGATATTATTCTGGCAACTTCTCCTACCTCTTCGGTAAGAATGGCCATATTGGTAAGTTCATTAAAGTAACGAACGCCATGTGTCTGAATCCATTCATCCACCTTTTGTTGTGCTTGCTTAATTGTAAGTGTATTCATGTTGCATTGAAATAAAAAAAGCAATTCAAAAATGAATTGCTTTGTATGAAATTTATCAAGCACTCTTTCTTTCGAGAAGAAAGAGTGCTGAAAAATTGAATTATTCTTGAACTACTTCAAAAGAAACTGTTCCGATTACTTCTTTGTGGAAACGAACCTCAGCAGTATAAGTTCCAACGGTTTTAACACCTTCTTCACTCATTGTGATGTTTTTTCTATCCACATCGTAACCTAATTTTTTAATAGCGTCAGCTAATTGAACAGAAGTTACTGAACCGAAAATTTTTCCTGATTCACCTACTTTTGCTCCAACTTTAACAACCATATCTTTTAATTTTGCAGCTGTAGCTTCTGCAGCAGCTTTAATTTTTTGATCTTTAAAAGCACGTTGTTTTACAGTTTCTGCCAATACTTTTTTGCTAGAAACAGTAGCCATTGCGGCCAAACCTTTAGGTATAAGGAAATTTCTTCCATAACCTGGTTTTACATTTACTACGTCATCCTTGTATCCAAGGTTTTTAACGTCTTGTTTTAATATTACTTCCATGGTTTTGCCTCCTTATTTTAACATATCAGCTACATAAGGCAATAATGCTAAATGACGAGCACGTTTTACTGCTTTAGAAACTTTACGTTGATATTTAACTGATGTACCTGTTAATCTGCGAGGTAAAATTTTACCTTGCTCATTTACAAACTTTAATAAAAAGTTTGCGTCTTTATAATCGATATACTTAATACCACTTTTTTTGAAGCGGCAGTATTTCTTTTTCTTAACATCCACTGTTGGTGGAGCAAGATATCTGATTTCTGAATTATCTGATGCCATGATGTTTTTAATTGAATGTGTTAATACTAATTAAGCTTTTGCTTTGTTTCTACGTTTGATACTGTATGCTACTGCATGTTTGTCAAGAGCAACAGTTAAAAAGCGTAACAAACGCTCATCACGTTTATAAGCAACTTCTAATTCAGCAACAAAATTTGCTGGTGCTTGGAATTCGAACAAATGGTAAAAACCAGTTGTTTTCTTTTGAATTGGATACTGCAATTTACGTAAGCCCCAAGCGTCTTCGTTAATAATTTTGCATCCATTGTCTGTAAGTAACTTTTTGTACTTACTTACCGTCTCCTTTGCCTGATCTTCAGACAAAACGGGAGTCATAATGAAGACGGTTTCATAATGTTTTAGCATTGTGTTTAAAATTTAATTGGTTAATAATTAATAATTCCTTTTTTTAAAAGGGACGCAAAGATATGAATTATAACAAAATATGCAATAAAATAGCTGCTTTTTTTGTCTGAAATTGAGGGATGTGAAATCTTTTGTTTGCTTAACTGTTTGATAATAAGTATTTTCTGTTTTGGTTTATGGGGTGGAGCACTGCTTTTGTGGAGTTAAATTTATTGTTTCGGTTCTAGTGTCTTTAAAAATGATTTGTCAAATTTGAATTTTATCAAAAATAATCCCCCAAAATTTTTAAAAATAGTTTTTAACCAAATAACGACTTTTTAACATTCTATTAAAAAATCATTTTAATGCCTATTTTTGTCGGTATCGCTATGGATAATTTTATTGTATCGGCTCGTAAATATCGTCCGGCAACGTTTAACACCGTTGTTGGTCAATCGCATATTACCAATACATTAAAAAATGCAATAAACACCAATCATTTAGCTCAAGCATTTTTGTTTTGTGGTCCGCGTGGAGTAGGAAAAACAACCTGCGCTCGTATTTTGGCAAAAACAATTAATTGCACCAATAAAACAGCAGAAACCGAAGCCTGTGATCAATGCGATTCATGTGTTTCATTTAACAGTGGAGCTTCTTTAAATGTATATGAATTAGATGCCGCATCCAATAATTCTGTTGATGATATTCGTAATTTGGTGGATCAAGTTAGGTTTGCACCGCAATTAGGAACACATAAAGTGTACATCATTGATGAGGTGCACATGCTTTCTACCAGTGCATTTAATGCTTTTTTAAAAACATTGGAAGAACCGCCTAAACACGCTATTTTTATTTTAGCAACTACTGAAAAACATAAAATTATTCCTACGATTTTATCTCGTTGTCAAATTTTTGATTTTAACAGAATACAGATTGAAGACATTGCTAACCATTTAGCCTTTATTGCCAAAAGTGAAAATGTAACAGCCGAAACAGATGCTTTACATATCATTGCTCAAAAGGCCGATGGTGCTTTGCGCGATGCTTGCTCTATATTTGATCAGATTGTTAGTTTTGCAGGAAATAACGTTACGTATAAAGCTGTAATTGAAAATTTAAATATTCTTGATTACGACTATTATTTTAAAGTAACGGATGCTATTTTAAGCGAAAATATTTCTCAATCCTTATTACTATTCAATGAAATTTTAAATAACGGATTTGATGGTCATAATTTTATTGCCGGAATGGGAAGTCATCTTAGAAATTTATTGGTAGGAAAAGATTCCGAAACGTTGCAACTATTAGAAGTTGGTAATAATATCAAAGATAAATATAAAGAGCAAGCTCAAAAATGCTCATTATCTTTTTTAGTAAAAGGCTTAACTATACTGAATAAAACAGATATTCAATATAAGAATAGCAAAAATCAACGTTTGCAGGTGGAGCTTGCGCTCATGCAGTTGTGTTCACTTAATGGTGTGGCTTCAGCAGTTGCTGAGGCCGAAAAAAAAAATGACATAAGTCAGCCACAAGCGAAGCCTATTACTGTTAATTCTACAGCTATTCCTGTTTCGAATCCAATTGCTTCTATACCTCAAATTAGTGCACCTGCTGTAACAACAAATACAACAAGTGCAAGCGTTCAACAAGTGGTGAAAAAACCGTTATTAAAAACAGGTGGTCCATCCATTACCCAACGTGTTAACCCGGAGAAAAAAACAGAGAATACTGAAGTAAAAGACACTTCATTTTTTAATGCAGAGCGTCCGCAGCAACCTGTTAATCAGCAGTTGTTGGATAGTGTATGGTTGCGTTATGCAAATGATTTAAAAGCCAAAGGCAAACAAAATTTAGCGATTGTTTTAGCTAGCAAGTCGCCTGTTTTGGGGGCAGATAATCTTTCTATTGATTTTATTATAAATAATAAAGCCGCTGAGGAATCATTAAATGAAGATAAAACCGATTTTTTAAGCTTTTTGCGTAAAGAATTGAATAATTATTCGGTTCAGTTAAACATTATTGTGGCTCAAGCCGAAGAAGGGAAAAATTTATATACTGCCACTGATAGGTACAAACATCTTTCGGATAAAAATCCTTCCATTAATAAACTCCGACAAGCTTTTGACTTAGATATTGAGTTTTAAGTTGCTTGTGTCTGATTTTTTTCTATTTTTAAGGGTTATTTTCTTATAAGAAGGTGCAACCTTTTTGTATTTTTAGGTGTCTGTTTGTATAGTTAGTTTAAAAAAATAAGATTTACACTTTTTTACATGAAAAAAACATATTCAATTTTACTGTTGTTATTGAGTTTTACGCTTGTAAAAGCTCAGCTCACAATTACACCTGGTGGTGGCGCAGCAGCTGTTATTTCGGCAATTGGAGGGCCCGGTTTAACCATTAGTAATGTTACCATTAACTGTGCAGCAGTGTCTTATGGTACCTACAATAATGGAGGTGCCGGTGGTTTGGGTGCTGCCATGACAAATGGTTTGGTATTAACCACGGGTACTGCTACTCAAATAAACGGACCTGGAACCAATCAAAATGATGATTTTACAGGTGTATGTGTTGGTTCCAGTTCTAACGACCCTCAATTGGTTTCTGTTGTTGGTGCAGGTACTGCTATTAATGATGCATGTATTATTGAATTTGATGTGGTGCCACAATGCAATACATTGAGCATTCGTTTTGTATTTGGTTCAGATGAGTATACCAATTGGGTTAGCCAAGGTTTTAATGATGGTTTTGGTTTTTGGGTGAGTGGGCCTAATCCGGGTGGAGGAAATTATACCAACTACAACATGGCTACTCTTCCTAACGGAACAGTGGTAAGTATTGATAATGTAAATACAACTTCCAATGCAGCTTTTTTTGTAAACAATAATGCCGGTGGAAGCGCGAATCATTTTGATGGATTTACAACTGTTTTAACTCCAACCATGAATGTAACTCCATGTGCTACGTATCATTTTAAATTAGCAATTGCAGATGCTCAAGATTGTGCAATGGATTCGGGTGTAATGATTGATGTTATTCAATGTGTTAGTCCTTGGACGGTAGCCACTAGTTCAACGCCTGCTGCTTGCGGTGTTAATAATGGATCTGCTACAGCAACTGTTTCTGGTGGTATTGGTCCGTTTTCATATTCATGGGCTCCTAGCGGTGGAACAGGTGCAACAGCATCGGGTTTAGCTGCTGGCTCATATACAGTTACTGTAAATGATGGTTTAACTTGTACACCACCTCAAACCTATACGGTTGTTGTTGCTGGTTCTGGTGGTAGTACAGCTACAGTTAACTCACCTACTATTTGTGCAGGAGCTAACGCTACTTTAACAGCTACACCAGCAACAGGTGGGGGAACCTATTCTTGGGCTCCTGGCGGACAAACAACACAAACTATTAATGTTAGCCCTGGTACAACAACAACATATACTGTAACTTATACTTTAGCTGGTTGTTCTAATGTAGCTACAGGTACTGTTACTGTTAATTCTTTACCTACAATAGCTGTAAATTCTACTTCAATTTGTCCTGGACAAAATGCTACACTTACCGCTACTGGTGGTACTACTTATGCTTGGAGCACAGGTGCTGTAACAAATCCTATTACGGTTTCGCCTGCTGTTACAACAAGTTATACTGTTACAGGAACATCTTCTGGTTGTTCAAGTACTGCTGTTGCTACTGTTACTGTTGGCGGAACATTAACTGTTGGAGTAAATTCTCCAACAATATGTGCTGGTGCCACTGCCACTTTAACTGCTACAGGAGCAAGCACTTATTCTTGGAATACAGGTTCAACAGCAAATCCACTAAATGTTTCACCGGCAATTACTACTACTTATACCGTTACAGGAACTACTGGAGGTTGCTCTGGAACAGCTGTAGCAACTGTTACGGTAAATCCTATACCTACTGTTACTTCTACTAGCTCAACAATTTGTAACGGACAAACAACTAGCTTAACCGCTGGTGGAGCATCAACCTACTCGTGGAATACGGGCGCAACCGGAAGTAATTTAACAATTACTCCTGGTGCAACAACTACTTATACTGTTACTGGTACTGCTGCTGGTTGTTCAAATACTGCCACAGGAACAGTTACTGTAAATAATGCACCAACAGTTACTGTAAATTCTCCAAGTATTTGTCCGGGTGCAATCGCTACTTTAACTGCAAACGGTGCAACAACATACTCTTGGAGCACTGGTGCTACTACTAATCCTATTACTGTTTCGCCAGTAGTTCAAACTACTTATACTGTTACAGGTACAACATTAGGTTGTACAGCAACTGCAGTGGCAACAGTTTCTATGAATGGAGCTTTAATTGCAAATGCTGGCTTGGATGATACTTTGTGTTTTGGACAAAGTGTAGTTTTAAATGCGAGTCCGAACGTTGCGGGGAGTACTTTTGCTTGGTTACCTGCAACAGGTTTGAGCAATACAAATACATTTAATCCAACTGCATCACCAACCACAACCACTACATATACGGTTACTATTACCGATGCAAATGGTTGTTCAGGAACAGACCAAGTAACTATTTTTGCAGACCCTCAAATTACATTAGCTATTGCAGGTATTAATGTTACATGTAATGGAGGAAATAACGGACAAACAATTGTAATTCCTAATGGTGGAAATGCGCCTTATACTTACAGCTGGACAAGCGGTTGCACTGGTGCATCTTGTACAGGTTTATCCGTTGGCTCATATACCGTTACTGTTACCGATGCTTGGGGCTGTACAGCTACGGGCGATACTACCATTACTCAGCCATCAGCATTATCTGCAATCGCATCTGGTACAGATGTTACTTGCACAGCGTTAGCTATTTGTGATGGTACAGCTACCATTACACCTTCAGGAGGCGTTGGTCCATATACTTATTCTTGGAATTCTGTTCCGGTACAAACTACACAAACAGCTACAGGATTGTGTGCGGGTACGTATACGTGTACAGTAACTGATAATAATGGCTGTACATTATCTACTACATCAGTAACAATTTCTCAACCAGCTTTAGTTACCATTCCTGCTATTAACGTGTTGCCAATTTGCATTGGATCTTCCGCAAATTTAACTGCAGCTCCTACAGGTGGAACAGGTGTTTATACCTTTAACTGGCTACCCGCAGGAACAGGAAGTACTGCTACCGTTTCTGTTTCTCCTGTTACTACAATTACTTACACTGTAAGTGTAGCAGATGCAAATGGTTGTACTGCAACAACAAGTGTTCAAGTGGTTGTAAATCCTCCATTAAATGTGGTAACCGCTGGTTCATCTACGATTTGTGTTGGTGGACAAACAAGTATTTCTGCAACAGCAGGTGGTGGAAATGGTGGACCTTACAATTATTCTTGGGCTCCAGCAATAGGGTTAAGTAATCCTCTTGTTGCTAACCCAACAGCTAATCCTTCATCAACTACAACATATACTGTAACAGTAACCGATAATTGTGGAACAGCTCCTGTAACCGCTACAGCAACAGTAACTGTTCAGCCTGCGCCAACGATTCTTTATAGTGCAGATGTTATTTCTGGTTGTGCTCCCTTGTGTGTAACATTTACTGATGCTTCATCAGTAACCAATGGCACAATTACTAATTGG
>JAEUTT010000177.1 GCA_016787165.1 Bacteroidia bacterium
AGCATCGCCACACATGATACTTTGAGCGCCAATCATAATTGCTTTCATCCCTGAAGCACACACTTTATTGATGGTTGTACATTGAACTGTATTTGGTAATCCCGCAAACATTGCAGCCTGACGAGCAGGAGCTTGTCCTAAATTTGCCTGCAATACACTTCCCATATATACTTCTTGAACTTCTTTTCCATCAACGCCTGCTTTTGCTAATGCACCTTTGATAGCTGTTGCACCTAATTTTGTTGCCGAAATACCTGCCAATGCTCCACCAAAACTCCCCAATGGTGTACGAACTGCTGAAATAATATAAACTTCTTTCATAATACTTGATTTTAATTGATTTAATTTAATGAGTCCAAATTTAGCTTTATTAGTTCACATTTTTTATGAATTTTCAGCTTTTTTATGATTTTTTTTACTCCAATAAACGATAAAAAAGATAAGAAATGCAACGATTCCCATTGCAAAGGTAAATAAGGTTTGTCCGGCATGAATAAGTGTTGCCAGTGTTTTACCCATACTTTCGGATACGCCATAAATAATAACTACCTGGCTAACCAAAAAATGATACGCTCCCATTCCACCTCCTTGAATAGGAACCGATCTACCAATGGAACCCACACTTAAAATTGTTAAACAAGCACCCAAGGTTAATGCCGATGTTTCTTCAAATATGAAAAACCAAAAATAGGTCATCAAAAAATAACCTATCCATATTAAAATGGTGTAAAACAAAAACAGCTTTTTATTTTTTATATTTTTAAAACTTATAATTCCTGATTTTAATCCATTAAAAAGGTCCAATACCCATTTAGGAGTTTTGTTGCTAAAATAGTTTTTAAAATAAATGAAAGCCAAAACAATACTTACTAAAAATAAAAACACAATGATTAATGTGTACACATTTCCTGCAACAAGCTTTGAAACGATCGTATTGTAAATAGGAGCAAAAATATTGATAAGAAAAAAATCTGTTATTTGATTAAACTGAAATGCAATGGTCAATAAAATTACAACAAACAAACTTATCACATCTATGATACGTTCTGTAATTACAGTACCTAATAATTCCATAAACGGAATATCATGTTTCTTTTTTAAAGATAGACATCGTGTAACCTCACCCAAACGAGGAACCACAAAACTTACAAAATAACTGATGCTTAATGCTGCAAAAACATTGTGAAATTGAGCGGAATAGCCATTAGCATGGATAAACATTTGCCAACGCAAAACACGAACCACATACACTCCTATCGAGGATAGTATCACTAAGTAAAACCATGAAAAATTACCGGTATTAACAATTTGCAACAGCTCTTGCAAATCTATATTTCGGAAAAATAAAAATATTAATATAAGTCCTACAGAAAGCAACAGAAAATACTGTATAATTTGTAGTGATTTAGATTTAAGCATTTTATTTTACTAAATCAGCAATAATGCTTTCAATTTGAATGCCTTCTGCTTCTGCTTTATAATTTTTTACAATGCGATGACGAAGTATTGCTACAGCAACGGCTTTTACATCTTCAATATCAGGCGAGTATTTTCCATGAATCATAGCATGGCATTTAGCACCAATTACTAAAAACTGAGAAGCTCTAGGGCCTGCTCCCCAAGAAAGATAACTGTTAGCTATTGTTGCTGCATGCTCGGTATTAGGGCGACTTTTTGCTGCAAGCTTTACTGCATATTCTAATACATTATCCGACACAGGAATTCGTCTTACTAGTTCTTGAAAATAGATAATTTCATCAGCAGTTAAAATCTTTTTTAATTCTATTTTTTTATTGGTTGTGGTGTTTTTTACAACAGTATATTCGTCTTCTAATTTTGGATAATCTAACCAAACATTAAACATGAATCGGTCTAATTGCGCTTCTGGCAAAGGATATGTTCCTTCTTGCTCTATTGGATTTTGTGTTGCCAAAACAAAAAATGGATTACCTAATTCATATCTTTTTCCGGCAGCAGTAACAGCATGCTCTTGCATAGCTTCTAATAAAGCTGCTTGTGTTTTAGGTGGTGTTCTATTAATCTCATCGGCCAAAATAATGTTAGCAAACAAAGGGCCTTTTACAAATTTAAAATGACGGTCATCTCCCAAAATTTCTGAACCAATAATATCTGAAGGCATTAAATCAGGTGTAAACTGAATACGATTGTATGTTAAACCTAATGAGTCGGCAATAGTATTTACCAATAATGTTTTAGCTAAGCCTGGAACACCTACTAATAAACAATGTCCTTTACTAAAAATAGAAATTAAAACATTTTTAATAACATCATCCTGACCAATAATTACCTTATTAATTTCAGAACTTAACTCTTTATATTTTACAACAAAAGCATCTACTGCTTCAACATCGGTTTTATACATGTGCTTATTTATTTTGATGTTCTATTATTACTATCCAAAATTAATTCACCCACTTACTATTAAATGTGCATGATTTAAAATCATCAGCAATTTTAATATAATGCATGTTTATTTTTTTATTTGTCCATACTTCAATCAATTGTTGCTGCTTTTTTACAGTAGCAGCATTTTGAATGGTTTGATAATCATCCTTTAAATTTGCCTTATGAGGTGCTGACTGTGATTTTAAATACAAAATACGGTATGCTTGTTTTCCATCACGAGTACCAAATGGCATTGGCTTAGTATACTCACCCACTTTTAAATTATTTATTGAAAATGCTAAATTTTGGTCAATTTGCCCAAGTTCTTCCATATCATATTTAGTAGACCCTGAATACGGATTAATCATTAAACCACCATTGTATTTTGTTTCATCATCGCTTGAGTAACGTGCAGCTGCATCAGAAAATGAAACAGTATCAGCAGCCAAACGCATATACACCGTATCTAAATACATTTTAGCTTTTAATAAATCTGAAGCATCTACTTTAGGTGCTATGAGTAAGCTTCTTGCATCCACCTCTTCACCTCTACGCTCAATTAATTGAATGATGAAATAACCATATACCGTTTCAAAAACCGGACTTACTTCATACGGTTTTATTGTAAAAGCCATTGCATCCCATTCTGGAACAAATTGCCCACGCTGAATTCCTTCATACAAACCACCTTTGTTTGATGAACCAGGATCTTCGGAATACAATCCTGCCATAGCAGCAAATGTGGTTTTGCCACTCACAATACGTGCACGAATATCTTCAATTTTTTCTTTTGCAGCTTTTTTGGCTTCAACTGAAATTGTAGGCTTTTTAACTATTTGCCCAATCTCCACCTCAGCATTTATAAATGGTAATGAATCAGGATGAATTGCATTAAAATACTGAAGAACCTCATTAGGCGTTACTGTTACATTTCCTACTATTTTACTCTGCATTTGCTGAGCCAATAGTAAATTTTTTACATCATCTCGTAAATCTGTTTTAAAGTCATCTACCGATTTGCCATAGAACTCTGTGAATCGTTCTTCCGAACCAAACTGTTGAATATAAAAACGTAAACGTCTGTCAAGCTCTTGTTCAATTTGCCCTTCGGTTATAGTTAAACTATCTTTAATAGCTTGAGCCAATAATAATTTTTGATACAACAACTCTTCCATTAGTTTGCATTTTGTTTCGGTAGTTATTACCGCATCTGGTTGCGATTGATACTGCTGAAACTGAGAATCCAACTCCGATTGTAATAATACATTTGTACCAACTACAGCAATTACTCTATCAATTACATTTTCCTGCGCTTGTATTACAGATGTATATGCAACTAACAACATTACCAATTTAAACAGTATACTATTTTTTCGACTTATCATGTATGTAAATTTCTATTTTATTATTATTTAATGCATCAGTATACACATCTTGTTGCATTTGCTCTATCAGCTTCAGCTTTCTTTTATTTAAAATGATGTTTTTAATATTCTCTTTTTCAAATGATAATGGAGA
>JAEUTT010000178.1 GCA_016787165.1 Bacteroidia bacterium
ACAATTACTCCGTCTTTTAATGTTTCTGAAACTTTTAATGCATTGTAAACTCCTAAACGATTATCCATATAACAACATTGAACATACTCTTTATCTTCTCGCCAGTTAGGCTTAAAGGTTAATTCTGTTCCTCTTTCAAAATCGCGTTTCCCGCTATATTCTAATTTAAGTTCTTTTGTTTTTTTATCGCTTACTAGTTTTAACTTTACTTCTGCTTTTCCTTGACTATCTTCACCTACTAATTCATATCCATCTACCGTTCTTGGTCCACCAATTTTTACTAATTGCTTTCCGTATCTAACTGTAAATCCAATGCTGTCAATGTGTGCAAAAATGGCAGTGCGTGGTTTGCCGAAGACTAATACAATGCAGTCCTGAAATCCTTTTCCTTTATATATTTTAGGCTTTACTTTCCACGACTTTTTATTTTTATCAATGTAATTCAATAAAAAGTTAGTCATTCCTGATTCATTGCCCGATGGAGCATGAATTGCACACATTTCTTTTAATAGTTTCATGTTTATTAGTCTTTAGTCGGTTATTGTTTAAATTCTAATCTCAACCTTCATTTTTAATTTTTAATTTTCCAATTTTGAAATCCTCAACCCCAAAATCCTAAATTCCCTTCACAAATTGAATCTCAAGGTTACTGATTTTACTGAACATATCATACACTTTTGTTGAATTACTTTTACGAACTATAAAACTAAGTTCTGCATTTAATTCAAAATTTTGCTCAATGATTTGCAAATGTTCATCTTTGATTATCTTCATAACATCATTCATTTGTAAATAATCAAAGCGTAGTTTGTAAATCTCATTCACTGTTTTTTCAATAATTTGTGCTTGTTGAATCGCGTCTATTGCAGCAAGTTTGTATGCGTTAATTAATCCGCTAACACCAAGCAGGGTTCCACCAAAATAACGTACAACTACAATTAATATATCGGTTAAGTCTTTTGACTGAATTTGACCTAAAATAGGTTTTCCTGCTGTATTAGATGGCTCCCCATCATCATTTGCTCGATAAGCTTGTTTGTTTGCTCCTAAACGATATGCATAACAATGATGGTTTGCACTAGGATGTTGTTTTCGTAATTCTAGCAAATGTTGTTTAATCGATTCTTCGCTGCTTACAGGAAATGCATAGGCAATAAATTTGCTTCCTTTATCTTTAAACAATCCTTCGGATGCTTTTTCAATGGTTAAATAAGTATCCTCAAAAAGCATATTATTTATTTGAGTAGCTGAGTAGCATGTTATTATTTACTTGTTCTTTATTTACTGGTTTTAAATTTATTTCAGGAGCATTAATGCCTTTGTTAATAGAGTATTCCGAAATAAATACTTTTGCTTCATCCCAATAATTGTCGGTAATAAAACTATTCAATACCTTGTATCCTCCTTCAACAATAAGTGATTGAATGTTTCTGTTGTACAATTCATTTAAAATTTGAGGAATAATTTTTTTGTCAAAATCAATATTCACATATTCTAAATTAGTGTCAGATGACATTTCAATGGCTGTAAATACAATAGTAGGAACGCTTTTATCCAGTAAAAAATAATTATCAGGAATGGATAAATTTTTATCGGTAACAATGCGAATTGGATTTTTTCCTTCCGCTTTCCTAACGGTAAGTTTTGGATTATCTAGTAGTGCAGTGTTTTTTCCAACCATGATGGCTTGCTCTTTGCTTCTCCAGTTGTGCACCATTTGTTGTGCTGTTTCATTGCTTATTTGCAATGCAGGAGTGCTTGGATCATCGCGTACTTTATCAATAAATCCATCAGCTGTTTGTGCCCATTTTAAAATAATGTATGGGCGTTTTTTTTCATGAAAAGTAAAAAAACGTTTATTTAACTCTTTGCACTCATCTTCTAAAACACCCACTTTTACATCAATTCCGGCTTTGTTCAATTTTTCAATTCCTCTACCACAAACTTGATTAAAACTATCAATCGTGCCAATTACTACATAGGGTATTTTATGTTCTATAATTAAATCGGCACAAGGAGGTGTTTTTCCGGTATGTGAACAAGGCTCAAGATTTACATATAGTGTAGCCTTTTTTAATAAGGATTTATCTTTTACCGAATGAATCGCATTTACTTCGGCATGTGCTTTTCCATATTGTTCATGGTATCCTTCACCAATGATTTCGCCATTGTAAACAATCACACTGCCGACCATTGGATTAGGAGCTACATTCCCAAATCCTTTTGCTGCCAATTCAAGGCAACGATGCATGTATTTTTCTTGTTCATTCATATAGTGTTGCAAATGTAACTATTCTTAACTTTGTGCACATGCAAATTGCTTCAAATAAAATACAAGATGTTATTCGCTTTTTTAAGCAGGAGTTGGATGGTTTGTACGAACCTTCTGAGATTGATGTTTTTATTTCTCGTTGCTTCGAACATTTTTTAGCTATTAAACGAATTGATTTATTGCACAATGCCCATAAAACAATGAGTGAATCGGATTTACTTAAATTTAATTTTGCAATTAAAGATTTGAAAAAGTGTAAACCATTGCAACAAATTTTAGGTTATGCCGATTTTTACGGATTAGCATTTTTTGTAAATGAATCAGTTTTAATTCCTCGCCCAGAAACGGAAGAGTTGGTTGATTTAATTATAAAAGACAATGAATCAGATACTCCAGAAATACTAGATATAGGAACAGGTTCGGGGTGTATTTCTATTTGTTTGAAAAAAAACATTGTCAAAGCAAAAGTGTCGGCAGTGGATGTGTCAACAGATGCTTTGCTTGTTGCAAAAAAAAATGCAGAGCTAATTAAGATAGATGTAAATTTTTTAGAATTAGATATTTTAAATAACGATTCATGGAAACTGTTTGATGGTAAAAAATTTGATATTATTGTAAGTAATCCGCCATATATTTGCATAGATGAAAAAAATACAATGCAAAAAAATGTGCTGGGATACGAACCACATTTAGCCTTGTTTGTAAATGACTCCAATCCTCTTTTGTTTTATGATGTAATAGCTAACTTTGCTTTAAAATACTTAAAGCCCAACGGAAAATTGTATTTTGAAATTAATGAAAAATTGGGTGCCGAAAGCAAACAATTACTTGAAAATAAAGGCTTTAAAAATGTTGTTCTTTTCAAAGATTTAAGCAAGAAAAATCGTATCTTGCGAAGTAATATTTTTTGCTAAAAAAACAATGAACTCAAAAGTAATACCACTTCTATTTTTATTTATTAGCTCTTTTACTCTTCAGTCACAAATTCAATACAGTGTAGATGCTTTTCCTACCAATATCGGTGGTAAAATAGAGTTTAAAAGAGTATTTGAGCAAGAATTACAATATCCTAAAATAGCTTTACAAAATAAACAAAGTGGAAGAGTAGAGCTTGCTTTTGCCATTCATGCCGATAGTTCTATCAGCAATGTTATCATCACTAAAAATGTAAGCCCCGAAATTGATGCAGAAGCCTTACGTTTGTTTACCCTTTATCAATGGGTTCCGGCATTAAAAGAAGGAAAATATATTTCTACTAAATGGTCGTGTGGGTTTGATTTTGAAGAAGCAAAGTATGTAAAAATTGTAAAAAAAAGAGGCTATGATAAACCAAAATACAGCAATCAATATCCTGTAGACACCTTGCCTTTGGTTTATAAACGACCAGATCAAATAGCCATGTATTACAAAGGTAATTATGGTTTCGAAGATTTTATAAAAGAGAATATTGATTATCCTAAACAAGCTCAATTAGCTAATATTCAAGGTGTGGTTAAGGTTCGTTTTGTGGTTGAACCCAATGGTTTAGTTACTAACATTGGTATTGATAAATCGGTAGGAGGCGGATGCGACCAAGAAGCAATGCGCCTGATTGAATTAACAAAATGGCAACCTGCTGTACATGCAGGAAAATGGGTACGTTGCCAAATGGTAGTGCCTATTTACTTTAAGCTTAATGAAGATTTTAAAGACAATGCCGCAAGCGAGCAAAGATAGTTAACAGCATTTTAGCAGTAGGTTGAATGAGTAATCTCATAAAAGATAGAATAGAAGAACTTTCAAAACAACTTGAAGAACATAATTACAACTATTATGTTTTGTCGAATCCCAGTATTAGCGATTATGAATTTGATATGTTGCTGGAAGAGTTAATTCAACTTGAAAAAGCACACCCTGAATTTTTAAATGAAAACTCTCCTTCACAACGTGTTGGTGGACAAATAACCAAAGAGTTCAAAACGATTAAGCATAAATATGCTATGTTGTCGCTCGGAAATACATATTCTGAAGAAGAGTTGATGGATTTTGATGAACGTGTAAAAAAATCTCTTACCGAACCTTATGAATATGTTTGTGAACTAAAATACGATGGTGTAGCAATCGGACTTACATACAAAAATGGAGTGTTGGTTCAAGCATTAACGCGTGGTGATGGTGAACAAGGTGATGATGTAACAACCAATGTTAAAACAATAAAAAGTATTCCGCTTCAGTTGCGTGGAACAGGTTTTCCTGATGAATTTGAAATTAGAGGCGAAATTTTTATGCCTCGCTCTTCTTTTAATGAAATAAATAAAGAACGTGAAGAGATAGGAGATGCTTTACTGGCAAACCCTCGCAATGCAGCTTCTGGAACGCTTAAAATGCAAGATTCGGCACAAGTAGCAAAACGTAATTTAGATTGTTATTTGTATTTTGTATTAGGCGAAAATTTGCCTTATCAAAGTCATTATGAAAATTTATTAGCTGCAAAAAGCTGGGGCTTTAAAGTCCCCGATTCGGTAGTAAAAGCAAGCTCAAT
>JAEUTT010000219.1 GCA_016787165.1 Bacteroidia bacterium
TTGAGCAATCAATTTAATAGCTGTTCTTTTATTGATGCTGAATTTTTGAAGAATAATATTGAAAAATGTAATTTTTCGGGTGCAAATTTTTCGGGTGCAGAAATTTCAGGGGTTAATTTTGAAAATAATATTGTAATAGATGCAGTGTGGTCAATTACATTATTCAAAAATACGAACATTAGCAATGTTGTTTTTGAAGGTGTATTTGAGGATTGTCATTTTGAAGGTTGTTCTTTTTACAGCGTTACATTCCAAAACTCAATAATTAAAAACACTTTTTTTAAAAACAACAAAAATTTAAAGCGAGTAAAGTTTATTAATTGTCAGACAGATAGAATTACCTATGAGTTTTTGAAAAGCGGAAAAGCAGATGTATCCACTATTGAGTTGTTGTCATCTTAATTTGCTTTATTTTTAATAAATTTTTGCACTAGAAATAATATAAAAATTTAAAAACATGAACACATCCGCCACACATGATGAACGCATTGCAAAAATGAGTTTTGCTTCGGTGTACCCACATTATGTAACCAAAGTAGAGAAAAAAGGCAGAACAAAAGATGAATTACATGAGGTAATACAATGGCTAACAGGTTTTGATAACAAAAAATTGCAAGAACTTATAAAAGAAAATGTAAGTTTCGAAACATTTTTTCAGCGTGCGAAGTTAAATCCGAATGCACAATTAATCACTGGACTAATTTGCGGATATCGTATAGAAGAAATAGAAAATCCTTTGACAAAAAAAGCAAGATATCTAGATAAATTGGTAGATGAGTTGGCAAAAGGCAAAAAGATGGAGAAAATTTTAAGAGGTTAATGAGTAAATCTTTATTTGCCCATTTCAATAATTGCTTGTATTTTTAATTTGTAATTTAATTGTAATGAAGCAAATGCAAACATTTCTTAGATACAAATTCAAATGTCTTTTTTTTAGTTTGTTTTTTCTTTCTTTTTTATTGTCTTTTTCTTCCAATGATTCTTTGCAAAAATTTTACAGCCGGCAAAATAATGTTGAACAAAAAATAGAATCAGGTTTAAATCTTTTATGGCAGTATCGTAATAATGGAGAATTTAAAAAATCTATTAGCATTGGATTAGAGTTGGTGCAGTTATGCAGCAAACAAAAAGATGAACAAAAACTAGCTGAAACCTATTTCAGGCTTGCCAATGTGTATGATGATGTTGCTAAATACGATTCCGCACTTTTTTATGCCAATCAATCATTAAAAATCAATGAGCGGTTAAAATTAGAATCTAAAATGGCAGAAAATTATTCCATCATTGGTTCTATTTATTACAACCAAACTATTTATGGTAATGCAATTGATAATTATTTAAAAGCATTAGCAATTTGTGAACGAGAAAAGGATGAAAAGGGATTGGCATTGCTCCATAATAATATTGGTAATATTTATAAAGATTTAGGCGATTACACAAAATCGTACGACTACCGATTAAAATCTTTAAAGGCATACAAAAAATTAGGCGAAAAGGTTCAGGAAGCAATTATAATGACCAATTTAGCCTATGACTTAACCAATATGCAGGATACTGTTTTAAATTCGTTAAATATTGACCCAATAAAACGAGCTACAATTGTTGAAGAGTATTATGCACAAGCATTAAATGTGTTTAAAGAAAATGACATTCCAATTGGAGTGGCTGCAGTATATGGTAATTGGGGATTATGGTATAATAAAATAGGAAAATATGAACAAGCACTCGATTACGAAAAAAAGTGTTATGATTTATACAAGCAACTTGAAATGCCATTAGATATGAGTGCTGCGCTTGGCGACATTGCTCTTGTTTATAATTCGTTGAAAAATTGGCAACAAGCTATTGAATATGGAATGCAAGCAAAAATAATTGCTGAACAAACAGGAAATAAGTTTGCTTTATCTGAAATATACCGAAACCTTTATATTGCTCATAAAGCACAGGGCAATAAAACAGATGCACTCAATTATATTGAAAAATGGAAAGTGATAAGCGATAGTTTGAATGGCGAGCAAGAAAAGAAATTGCTTACTACTAAATCATTACAATATGATTTTAATAAAAAAACAATGGCTGACAGCTTAAAAAATACAGAGTTGCGAAAAATTGAAGCATTAAAACATGAACAAGAAATATCGGAACAGCGAATATATACATATATAGGCATAATTGCTTTTATAATTATGTTGTTGGTGGCATATATACTTATTAAATCAAACAGACAAAAACAAAGAGACAATCAAACTATAATGTTTCAAAAACATTTGGTGGAGGAAAAACAAAAAGAGATAATTGATTCTATTAATTATGCTAAACGAATACAAAATTCTATACTCCCTTCCGAAAAATACATTGCTCAAGCTTTGAGAAAAAAAGATAAAAGCAAATAAAAGAATATGTTTATACAATAGATTGAATAAAATCATAATATGAAAAAAATAATTGCTTGCTGTGATGGCACATGGAACCGTCCTGGAACATTTGATGGCAATGTGCCTGTAAAAACCAATGTGCAACTTGTTTTTGAATGCATTCCTAAAATGAGTAAAAAAAATGGGACAGAAATAAAACAATTAAAGTTTTATGAAACAGGTGTTGGTAGTAGCACCTTTGATAAAGAAGATCAAGTAATGGGAGGAATGAGTGGTGCCGGTATTGATAAAAAGATAAAAGATATTTATTCGTTCATTGTTTTTAATTATGAAGTAGGAGACGAGGTTTATTTGTTTGGCTTTAGTCGCGGTGCATACACGGCACGCAGCATAGCCGGTTTTATTCGTAATTGCGGAATTTTAAAACCTAGCAATATTCATTTAATAAATTATGCCTACGATTTATATCGTGATAGAAATGAATATACCAGTCCCGACTCGGACTTAATGACATCTTTTCGAAAAAATTATTGCGTGGAAGATATTACCAAAATAAAATTTGTGGGAGTTTGGGATACTGTTGGTAGCCTTGGACTACCACTTGATTTTAAACAGAAATACAACATGGAAAAGTATAAATTTCATGATGTAAAATTAAGTTCGACAATCGAAAATGCTTATCATGCTATCGCAGTAGACGAAAAAAGAAAATTGTTTGAACCTACACTATGGGAAATTTCGGATAATGGAATCAATAAAGGACAACAAGTGGAGCAGCGTTGGTTTGCAGGTGTGCATTGTAATGTAGGTGGAAGTTATAAAGATACCGGCTTGAGTGATTTGGCTTTAAATTGGTTGGTTCAAAAAGCAGAGGAATGTGGATTAGAAATAAATCACCCTTCGGTTTGTAATAATGAATACTACAATTTTAATCCAAATTACAAAGGAGTGCTGAGGGATTCGATGGCGTGGTTTTATAAAATTTGGTTTCCTAAATATAGAGAGATAGGTAAAGAATTTAGATATGTAAAAATGGAAGATGGTACATTAAAAAAAATACGTACCAACGAAGTATTAGATGAATCGGTTCGTTTACGTTGGAAAGAGGCTGCTTTAAATTATCGTCCTGATAATTTAAAGAATTTGATATAGTATGTAATCATGTGAATTTTCAATTCAAGTATTCTGATACAATTCGGATATCGAGAATGTGTGTAGGTTTTGTGTTTTTTTATCAATCAGCTTTCGATACGCCTACTTTGTTTCATACTTGCACCAACTAGGTGTAATAGAAGGTTAATTTCTTTTTGCCCACCAAACAATACTTCCGTATCTTTGTTCAGTTAAAAAAGATGTCATTTCGAGTGTAGCGTAGTGAAACGAGAAATTTTATGAATGGTAAGATTGCTCCTTGCGATTGGAATGACAAAGAGAAAATGATTAGAACAAAAATATAAATGTCAGCAGAAACGATTAGTGAAAGTGAATTTTTAGAAGTTGTAGGAGCGCGTGTACACAACCTTAAAAATATAGATGTTACT
>JAEUTT010000266.1 GCA_016787165.1 Bacteroidia bacterium
GGTAACATATAAATTCCAATTGCTAATAGTTACAGGTGTATAGCCTCCTGTAAGTGCGCTGGTATACACATTACCAGCAGGAATAGTAAAATCGTATGTAATATTATTACACATAGGCGCTCTGGATAGTGATACATCGTCTAGGAAATAATAGCTTACATAATTATTTGAATTGTTTGACATGGTGTTTCCAAAATTTCCAAGAACAATGCGTGTTTCATTTCCTGTAGCAGTGAAGCTTCCCGTTACTAAAGTCCAATTACTTGTATTATTAACAAAACCAGAAAACATAACTTGTGGTGTTATTCCGGATATAACACTAGTAGTTGTACTAAAGCTATCTAATGTAACCGAATCAGTAAGCCAAGCTCCTATTTCTCCTGCATAACTTGTAGTATTAGGTGCAGGTTTTACATAAAATGATAAAGTGTAAGTTACTCCCGGAGTTAATTGTGTACTTAATCGTTGATAGATGTATTCATGCCAATTACCCATAAAAGGAGTGTTGGCAAAAAAACCAACCATAGCGTCTCCTGTGCGAGCGGCTTGATTTCCCATCCATGTAGCAGGAATTCCGGCTCCACCGCTTCCGCCTGTGGTAAAGTAATCGGGAGATGCAGCAGTTGCATTTTCCCAACCACAAATATCTAAATTCCCTCCTGCGGGGGTAACACCTGTGGGGTGGCTTGCGCCTGAAACCATATTTTCAAAGCTTCCATTGCAAAGTAACTCACATGTAGTAGATGGTTCTAAATCACATTCACTACACATTGGAACATCTACTCTAAAGTTTAAACCAATTGAATAGCCAACAGTATCAGTACTGTTTGATTTACGAACTTCAATATAATAATTAGTACTATTGCTAATGCTATAAGTAGTTACACGTAGTACAGAATCGGAGCCGGATGTTAAAGTATCTGCCTCTACTTGGCTAAGTGAACCGCATGAACCAGACCATAAAATAAACTTATTTGCTTTATCGCTACCTGAGCTTGAACGATTAACAAGTGTAATTTTTACTTTGGTAGATTTTGAAGTAAACTTATACCATTTAATAGTTTGTAATTGCGTTTCTATTGGTCCAGCACCTTGTGCTGTAAAGCTTTGTGCTGTGGAGCAGGTGTTTTGCGACTTTACTGATAGCACTGATAGTGCTATGCTAAATAATAATAATAGTTTTTTCATAATATAATTTTTTGCTAATTAATGATTAATTTGGTTATGTCTTAAAACTTTTTTAGGCAATTATATACATGTCTCACAAGCTTTATTTAGTTAAATATTTTTAAAAAACACTATCATTTCTGCTATTTTAATCTGATTTTTAGTGTCATTAATATACATGTCAAACCTTTTTTTGCCTAATAAAAATTGTATAAAATCTAAATCATCGTTTGGCTTTGCTTCAGGGACAAATATGTGTGTTTTATAGCTGTGTTTCATTTTTTGTCGCTGGCACAAAAAAATCTGCGTGGGACATTCTGCAATATCGCTACTGAGGTACTGGTATACCCGCAAACGAAAAAAGCAAAAGCCCACGCATCGCGTGAGCGTTGTTGCATATTTCCCGTTTGCTTTTAAAAATTACCAGTTTTCAGTAGCAAGAAAATTGCTTAACGCAAATTTTTATATGTCTTTAATTATTTTTTAATTCATTATATTTTTTTATTTATCTAAACAAATATAAAACAAAAACATTCCGAAAAATAGTTTCGGAATGTTTTTTTATAATTTAAAATTGTTTTTAAAACTATTTCACCGGAGCTTCACTCGTAACTTTAACTGTGCATGAGCCTTCCATTGTTTTATCAATATTAGTAATGCTAATAAAATGAATAGCATCTTTTTTAGGTTTAAAATTTACTTGTGCTGTTT
>JAEUTT010000297.1 GCA_016787165.1 Bacteroidia bacterium
ATTCCCACAATTACCCAACCTCCATCATATTGGTTAAAGCAATAAAATCCTGTACCGAAAGTTCTTCAGCACGCTTGCTCAAATACATATTATCGGCAAATTCGGCTTTTAGCTTAAATGCTTTAATTGAGTTCCGAAGTGTTTTTCTGCGTTGGTTAAATCCGGCTTTTACTATTTGTTTAAAAAGTTTTTCATTGCAATCTAATTTTTCTACTTTATTTCGTGTAAGCCTAATTACTCCTGATTTTACTTTAGGTGGCGGATTAAACACGTGCTCCTGAACAGTAAAAAGATATTCAATATCATAATAGGCTTGTAAAAGAACGCTAGTAATGCCATACGTTTTATTTTTAGGCTTAGCAGCTATTCGCTCTGCTACTTCTTTTTGAAACATCCCTACCACTTCCGGCACTTGATTTTTATGTTCTAAAACTTTAAATAATATTTCGGTTGAAATGTTGTACGGAAAATTACCAATTACAGCAAAAGACTCATTATTAAACAAGGTAGAAAAATCGAGTTGTAAAAAATCGCCTTCAATGATTCTATTTTCTAAAATAGGGTAGTTTGTTTTTAGGTAAGCAATAGATTCTCTGTCGATATCAATAATATATGTTTGATATGCTTTTTCTTGAATTAAGTATTTAGTAAGAACGCCCATCCCCGGGCCTACTTCAAGCACCTGTTTGTACAATGAAGTATATTTTAGTCCTTTAACAATATCGAGCGCAATGTTTTCATCGGTTAAAAAATGTTGTCCTAAATGTTTTTTTGCTCTTACAAAATTGCTCATGAATGGGGTTTGTTAAAACTATTTTAAATTACAATACTTCCAATAAAGTTCTAAAAGCAAGCGCTTTTGTTCCATATTTATCGGCATGATGTTTTTGAAGTGCAGGCGCACATTTTTGTTGGTATTCTTTTAGCTTTTCCATACTTACACACGTGTATTGAACCGAATAAGTTGTTCCTTGCTCTTCATCTACCAATACTTTACATATTTTATTTTCAACAAAATAACCGGTTGCCATTACATCCGGAATATGTTTTTGTTTCATCCATTGAAGCCACTCTTCACGAACATCATTTTCAACATTTACTGTTACATTGTATATTATCATATCACTCCTATTTACTAATCACTATTCCCTATTTACTAATCGCTATTCCCTATTTACTAACCGCTAATTAACAACATCTCCTCTTAGTTTTCTGTATCGTTTACGAGCTTCTACTACATATAAGCTTCCAGGGTACTTTTCAAGCAATTGCTGATACAATTCTTTAGCTTTTTCAATATTATTAAATTGTTTTTCGTTTAAATCAGCCAGTTTAAACAAGGCATCATCGGCTAAAATATCTTCAAAATAATTGCTTACAATCTCTTGATAATACACTGCTGCTTCCGTATACTTTGCCTGCTTTATTTCAATGTTTGCTTTTTTGTATAACACCTCATCTGCCAATGCATGGTTCGGATACAATACATTAATTGAATCTAGTGTTAATTTTGCCGCATCATATTTATTTTGAAATGCCAATAAATCGGCACGAGCAAAAATAAGAAGTGGTACTTCATTAGTATCTATCGCCAAGGCATCACTAATTAGCAAAGATAAATCCATTGCATCATTTGCAATTAATTTTGAGGTAGCACCTTTTAATACATCAAGCTGTGCTTGTGCCCATTTAAAATCGCCCGTATAATAGGATATTTTTGCATTTCTAAATTTTGCTTCCTGACCAATCACATCGTATTTAAAACTTTTTTCAACTTGTGAATACAACAAAGAGGCATCCCAAATTTCTCCTGTCATTAAATAAATATCGGCTAGTTCTAATTTACATTCGGCCTGTTGTTGTAATGATACCTGAGACATTGCAATGGCTTCATCCAATATTTTCACTGCTTCATCCGATTTATTTAAATAAAATGCTTTTAAATGTGCTGCATTTTTAAGTAATAAAATTGTGCTTGCCGATTTACCAAGTTCTTGAATTGTTAGAGCATAATTTTTTTCGAGTTCGGTTAAGTCGGTTACAGTGTATTTACCTTGAGTAGTAATTTTTGTGTATTGTACATTTACCAATTCCATACGAGCATTGGTATAAAAATAATTATCACTCCCTTTTTGAATCACATATTGATACGCTTTAGAAGCAATATCGTATGCTTCATTTTGAGCAAATAGTTGCGCCAATCCCATTACTCTTCCCCCTTCTTCTTTTTTTCGTTTGTCCAATGCTTTTCCTTGAACAAAAGCCCCTTCCCAGTCTTTTTGCTGAATTTGCATCCAAATAAGAAGCTCTGAAAGGATTGTTTTATCCGGACTTTTTGCAATTCGCTTTAACAACTCCGTTTTTAGCAACTCATTTTGTTTGTCTTCAGCATCACTAGAAAAATTTGTTTGCAAAACATTTTGTACACTTTGAATGTACGCATCATTTTGCTCTAAGGCATCCAATAAAACATTAATCATCGATAGTTTGTCGCCTTTGGTTTTATATACCTCTGCTAATTCAAAACTATAAGGATAATTTGTTTGAGATATTTTTTTTCCTTTTAAATAGGTGGCAATTGCTAAATCATACTGACGAATGACAATAAAACCATTGGCAACAGAAAAAACCTGTTCGTCATATTTAATCAACTTAACAGCCTTTTCCCATTCTGCTTTTGCTTTTTCAGGCTCATCAGCACGAGTGTACACAGTTCCTAAATCAATTTGGTAGTTTAATTGATCAGGATTTTGTTTGATGTGTTTTTTTACAATTTTTTCAGCCTTTTTAAAATCTTTTGTTTCAATCAAACAATTTAAATACGGAGTATAAAAAATCTGTGTAGACGATTTATTATAAAGCTTCTCATAATAATCCAATGCTTTATCGTATTCTCTGTTTTGATAAAATTGCAATGCCAATTTTTCATCTGTTGATTGAGCAACTACATTTGTTTTAAAAACAAGGAACAAACAAAACACAGCTACCATTTTAATTGATAGATAAAATTGAAAATTATATGTTGTCTGCTTTTTTTTCAAAATCAAATTTATTTTACGCTTTTCATTTTTCTTTTCACAAAACCTTCT
>JAEUTT010000304.1 GCA_016787165.1 Bacteroidia bacterium
GGAAAATATCCTTCGGCAATAGACACGATCAAAGAGTTATTAAAAGATCATGAAACAATAATTATTCAATTACGAAAAGATATTGCTATTTGTGCCGATAAAGATATTGCAACAGCAGATTTTTTAACAGGATTGATAGAAAAACATGAAACAATTGCCTGGACGTTAAGACGATATTTGAGCTAATATTTTACAAGTGTGATTATTGTAACATATTTAAACTATAATACAATATAATCCTCTATTAAATAACTCACCTTTGTTAATATAAACCATAAATAAATAAAAAAATGAATCCATTAGAAAACAAAAAAACAGAGCCTTTTAAAATAGGCGGTAATTGGACAGCACAATCAAAACAGTTGCAAAAACAATTTCCAGAACTTACAGATGCTGATCTAAAATACGAGTCGGGCCAAGAAAATGATTTGTTAAAGAGATTAGAAACAAAACTTAGCAAAAAGCGCGATGAAATCATCAACATCGTAAAAAAAGCAAAAGCAGAAACAGTTTAAGTTGCTCTGATTATATAAAGTAAGTGATATTGTAACAGATAGTGCCGATTTATGTATCAAGCAACCAAAGGGCAGGAATTGAAAAACCTGCCCTTATATAATTTATTTTAAAATACTGGAAAATGGAAAGTAATGAGTTAGAAAAAGCAAAGGCTTTTATTATTGTTGAAATTATTGAATATATCCCAAATTCAGTTGTTATAAAAACAATTATAAAAAAAACTACTGGCAATGTCAGCGCAGTATCTTTTGATTCAGGAGAAGCGCTTACTGAAAAAAGTAGCGCATTTGATACTTTTATTCAGGTTATTGATGGCAAAGCAGAAATTGTTATTGATGGTAAAGCAAATTTGCTTGAAACAGGTCAATCAATTATAATTCCAGCTCACGTTCGTAATACAATAAAAGCTAATGTTCGGTTTAAAATGATTTCAACAATTATTAAAAGTGGATATGAATCTGAAGTATAACAATAAATATTTTTAAATGGAGTCGAAATATAAAAAAGGAGAGTTTGTTTATGCAAACATTAATCCATCTGTAAAACTTGTTGTGAGGCGTTATATTGATAGAATTTACTACTGCCAAATAAAAGATGCGCCAGAAAAAAAAGAACTTGTTTATTTTGAAAGAGAATTAACTACAGCATAAAATCTAAAACTATTTTATATACGTAACTCGTTTTTTATTATTAATTCAAAATAAATT
Source organism: Bacteroidia bacterium (assembly GCA_016787165.1). GTDB lineage: Bacteria > Bacteroidota > Bacteroidia > 2-12-FULL-35-15 > 2-12-FULL-35-15 > 2-12-FULL-35-15. Next base: position 1,224 of record JAEUTT010000304.1, read on the forward strand.
CATTTTAAATTAATATAGTTCAAATACATTAATGTTTTATAAATTATTTATAATTTTATAAAAATGAAAAAAGCATTAATCATACAAGGAGGAGGTTTTCGAACGGCATTTAGCTCGGGTGTGTTGGATGCTTTTATGCAAAACAATTATAATCCTTTTGATTTATATATTGCTGTATCGGGTGGCGCCATTGCAACATCGTATTACATTGCAAATCAAAATAAATGCTGTTTTAATTCTATTTGCTTTCTTTCAGAGAAAGGACGATTTGTTAATTATGCGAACATACTTCGCTGGCAACCAATTATGAATGTAGATATTTTTTATGATATTGCTAATAAACACTTCCCTTTTGACATTACCAAAGCAAGATCTCTATTAACGAATAAAAAATTTTTTATCGTGATGACTAATAGAAGTACATCTGAGCCGTACTATTGTAATCCATTAGAAACAAATTGGCAAGAAGCCGTAATTGCATCTTGCTCATTGCCTTTTATTACCAAAGGAAAACACAGCATAAATGGAATTGATTATATGGATGGAGCTTGGAGCGACCCCTTGCCTATAAAATGGACGGTTGAACAAGGCGCAACAGACATTACCATTGTGCGCACAGCACCTGCTAAAGAAAAAATAAAGAAATCCTGGATTGATTATATAGGCGAAACTTATTATTCTAAAAACGAAAATATCAAAAAAGCTTTTATCGAAAATCATCAGCAATATAACCGCTCCATTGATTTTATAAGTAATCCACCTAATGGGATAAAAATAAATCAAATCTACCCAGAGCAACACTTAAAAGCAGGCTCATATACTAACTCTATTAAGCTATTAGAAGATGATTATAAATACGGTTTTGATTGCGGAAACAATTTTATTAAATGCCACAAATAAACAATTTATTGTCGCGCTTATTGTAAATATTAAACAGCGAATTAAAGCTAACATTTGCAATAATGTAATTAGTTGTAGTCGATTTATACTCTTCTTCCACATTTAAAATCTCCAACTCTTTTAATTGTTCTTTATCCTGAAAACGGATGTATAATTTTATAGGGAAATCAAATTCCACTTGCTTAATTCCTTCTTCAATATTCGGGTTAATGCTTAATGCTTTTTTTAATTTTTTATATCCGTATTTATAATCGTAAGTTAATGCCGAAATATCTGACAATACAGCACTACCGGTGGGGTGGCTTCCTGCGCCTTTTCCTACCAGTGTTTGTTTACATGAAAAAGCTCCTTCTACTTCCACCGCATTGTATTCATACAAAACATTAAATAATTCACTTTCGCGATTTACAAAATGAGGCAAAGCATACACACGGTATTTATCTCCCACCTTTTGAGAGACACCCAGCATTTTTATTCTTAAGCCTCTTTGCTTGGCGTATAAAATATCATCATAACTCACATTTTGTATTCCCGTATTAAATACATCATCGGGTTTTAATACAATTCCAAAGGCATGTATTGTAAGCAATAAAATTTTAAATTTTGTATCAAACCCGGCAACATCCAACCATGGGTCACTTTCGGCAAAACCATTGAGTTGCGCATCTTTTAATATATCAGCGTAATCTTTATTTTCTAATTCCATGCGTGAAAGAATGTAGTTGCAAGTGCCATTCAATATCCCTTTTACGCTACTTAATAATTCATTGTCATAATACTCTTCTAAGTTTCGGATAATAGGAATACTTCCTCCTGCGGATCCTTCATAAATTAAAGCAACATTATTTTTTAATTGTAAATTATACAACTCCTTAAAATTTTCTGCCAGCATTTTTTTGTTTGCCGACACAACGCTTACGCCATTACTCATAGCTTCTTTTACTATTTCAAATGCTTCGTTGGCATTATCAATTAACTCTACAATTACATTGTGATGCCCTTGATTGAGTATGACATTTTTGTCGTAAGTAAAAAAGGAAGACTCTATTTTTCGCTTTTTGTTTTTATCCTTCACGCATATCTTATCAATGTTCGCTTTTAGTCCCTCTGAGTGATTTAATACATCGTACAATCCTTGTCCAACACAGCCAAAACCAAATAATCCGATTGATATTTCTTTATTTCCCATAATCTATTTTTTTTGCAAAACTATTTTTAATACAATTAATATTTGAACTAATATTTATTTATTCTTATAAATGCAAGCCGCATTCTGTCTTCGATTTATTCACCCAACGACCACTTCTTCCTTTGCCGGCAACTGTACAATGAAAACAGCCCACAGAGTTGAAACCCGCTTTTAACAAAGGATGCTCAGGCAATTGATGCTTTTTTATATAGTCGAATGCATCCTGTTCTTTTAAATCAACCAAAGGATAGAACTTTAGCATTCCATCTTTCCTATCAAACACTTTTAAATTTTCTCTGTACTTATTTTGTGATGACATTAGGCCGGACACCCATACCTGAAAATCCGGCTTTATCTTATCCAACGGTTCTACTTTATTGATAGAGCAACACAAATCAGGTTCGGTATTCCAGGTTTTATCTTGTGTTGTAAATTTATTTTTCCATTCTTCTGCTTTTAAATCAATCACATTTAAGCTGAACAAATCAGATAATTGTTTTTTGTATTCAAGTGTTTCATTAAAATGATAGGTTGTGTCTAAGAAATAAATTATTTGTTTGGGTTGTGTTTTTTGAAACAAATGCAATAAAAAGGCAGCTGTAGCGCCAAACGAAGAAGTAAAAAGAATTTTGTCAAAATCTTTATATAATTCTTTTATTCTTTCTTCAGGCGAAAGAGGGCTATATTTTATATTTAAATTTTCAATTAGCATTAAAACAAACTCGTTAATATATTTCGCAAACTTACGATTATTACTACAATTCCAACCGTTATTAAACCTGCTCTTACCGGAATTTTAGAAGTAAAATAAGCAGCAATGGGTGCAGCAATTACACCTCCAATAATTAATCCTATAATAATACTCCAATGCTGTAAGCCAATAATTGTA
>JAEUTT010000346.1 GCA_016787165.1 Bacteroidia bacterium
CATGATAAGGTGTAAGGTATGCATCTATGTTGTACAAATACATGTTATAGCAAATGTAACTTCCTAATAACGCACCAATTCCTACTAACAAAGCCAGTATTATTTTTCTGATTTTATTTTCTTCGATATAAAAAATAGAGAGTGGTACCCAAATAGGCCAAAGTACTTGTGCAAAAAAGATAAATAAATAGGTGGGTATGGATTGCCAACTTGAATAATTGTCATTTGTTAAACTTAGCCAAACAAATCCTTCGGTAAATTGCTGTGCTCCAAATAAAATGGGCATACTGGCATATAAAATTTGAGAAGGCTTTTTAACCTTTTTGATGGAGGCGATACCAATTGTTGTTAAAATTATTCCTGCCCCAAAGCTAGCACTAGTAGAAAAACACATTTTTTGTTTAAAGGTACTTCCTTTTTTCTTCTTTAGCCTGTTTATGGCTGTAATAATTGAAAATAAAAAAGGCTCTTTTGTTACAAAAGAGCCTTTTTTGAGTGTATTCTAATTATTTATGCAAACAAAGGAAAGTCTTTCATCATTTTGTTTACTTCTTTACGTACCTCTAAAATCACTTTTTCGTTATCATGATTCATCAATACTTTATCAATTAAGTTCACAATTTTAGGAATGTGTTTTTCTTTTAATCCACGTGTAGTAATAGCGGCTGTGCCCACACGAATACCCGAAGTAACAAATGGTGATTTGTCATCAAACGGTACCATGTTTTTATTTACAGTAATATCTGCTTTTACTAATGTGTTTTCTGCTAATTTTCCTGTTAATGGTGCTAAGCCGTTAGGTAATTTTTTTGAACGTAAGTCGATTAGCATACAGTGGTTATCTGTTCCACCGCTAATTACTTTGTATCCTTTATCAACAAAACATTGAGCCATAAGTTTGGCATTTTTCATTACTTGAACACCGTATTTTAAAAAGTTATCTTCTAATGCTTCACCGTATGCTACTGCTTTTGCCGCAATAACATGTTCTAATGGTCCTCCTTGTGTTCCTGGGAATACAGCAGCGTCAAGTAATTGCGACATCATTTTAATTTCACCTTTAGGCGTTTTTTCTCCAAAAGGGTTTGGAAAATCTTGTCCCATCATAATCATTCCACCTCTTGGCCCGCGTAATGTTTTGTGGGTGGTAGTGGTAACAATGTGGCAATGTGGTAATGGATCGTTTAACAAACCTCTTGCAATTAAACCTGCCGGATGTGATACATCAGCTAATAGTAGAGCACCTACTTTATCAGCTATTTTACGGAATGTTTTATAATCCCAATCGCGTGAGTAGGATGAAGCACCACAAATAATTAATTTTGGCTTTTCACGTACTGCAATTTCTTCAACTTTTTTCATGTTTACACGTCCTGTTTTTTCTTCAACACCATAAAAGCTTGGAACATATAATTTTCCTGAAAAATTTACCGGTGAACCATGTGTTAAATGTCCGCCATGTGATAAGTCAAATCCTAAAATTTTATCTCCCGGTTTTAATATAGCAAGCATAACAGCTGCATTTGCTTGTGCTCCAGAGTGTGGTTGTACGTTTACCCAAGCTGCATTAAATAATTGCTTCGCTCTGTCGATAGCTAATTGTTCTACTTTATCTACAACTTCACAACCACCATAATATCGTTTATGAGGTAATCCTTCAGCATATTTATTGGTAAGTACGCTACCCATTGCCTTCATTACTTGTTCGCTCACATAATTTTCGGATGCGATTAATTCAATGCCAACAGTTTGACGTTTTTTCTCTTCTGCAATTAAATTAAAAATGGTGGTGTCTTTTTTCATAATAGGTTGTGTTTGTTGAGGATATTGCTTTTAAAGATGTACAAAAGTATAAAAAAAATCGATTAAAAAATAGGCTTATTTTAATTAGGAACTATCTGATTTAAAACAACATAAAAGGCTTATGCTCTTTCTCGGTAGATTCAAAATGACCACGCGCATTGATTCTGTTGATTTTTATTTTTTTTCTTTTTCGGCAAGTATAAATGCCGGGATTAAAATCATTAAAATGAGTGGTGATTGTGCTATGCCCATTAAAAATCGGGCAAATTCATACATCCGTTCGGATAAACTATTAATAATAAATCCTATACCCATAAAAACGGCAGAAACTGTTATTAATCCAAGAAAAGCATACAGCGTAATTTTTGTGTACTGTTTGTTGTTAAACAAATGTTTGATGGTTATAGTGCTGATTATATAAAATAGAAAGGCAAATGAAAGTGTGAAAAACCATTTTAAATTTATA
>JAEUTT010000350.1 GCA_016787165.1 Bacteroidia bacterium
TTATGAAGACAATGATTATAGCCAAACATACGCAGCACAATTAATTTTTGGCGGAATTGCCTCAAACGGTAAATTACCAATAAGTGTAGGCGATTACAAAGTAGGAACAGGCATTCAAACAAAAGCTATTCGTTTTAAATATACTATGCCCGAAGAAGTTGGCGCTAACACTACTCTATTAGATAAAATTGACTCCATTGCTTTAAAAGGAATTGTAGATAAGGTATTTCCTGGTTGCCAAATTTTAATTGCAAAAAAAGGAAAAGTTATTTATCAAAAATCATTTGGTTATCATACTTACGACAATAAAATAAAAGTAAAAAATACCGATTTGTACGACATTGCCTCCATCACAAAAATAGCAGCCACTACAGCCTCAATAATGTATTTATACGATAAAAAGAAAATTAAACTAGACGAACAATTGTGTGTTTATTTACCCGAACTAGAAGGGAGCAACAAACAACACATTACCATGCGCGAAATGCTAACACATCAAGCAGGCTTAAAAGATTGGATTCCATTTTGGCAAAAAACAGTAAATAAAGATGGAAGCTACAAAGAAGGTATTTATAATAATGATCCTAATGAAACATACAACAAACGAGTGGCAAACAATTTATACATCCATAAAAATTATGAGGACAGCATTTACAAGCAAATCATCAACTCTCCAATTAAAGATATAGGCAAATATGTGTACAGCGACTTAGGCTATTACTTTTTAAAACGAATCATTGAAAATGAAACAAAAGCACCACTCAATGTATTTGTAAAAAACACTTTTTATGCACCATTGGGCTTGAATACCATGACTTATAAACCATTAATTAAATTTGAGAAAGAAGAAATTGTTCCTACAGAGCTTGATACTAAATTCAGAAAACAATTGGTACATGGTGATGTTCATGACCAAGGAGCAGCCATGCAAGGTGGAGTTGGCGGACATGCCGGACTCTTTTCAAATGCAAACGACCTTGCTGTAATGATGCAATTATTTATGAATAAAGGCGAATACGGAGGTGTACGTTACATTGACTCAAGTACAGTTAATGAATTTACAAAATGTCAGTATTGTACTGATAATAGAAGAGCCTTGGGTTTTGATAAACCCGAAAACAATTCCAATAAACCTAGCCCTGTTTGTGGCTGTGTATCCTACTTAAGTTTTGGCCATGCCGGATTTACAGGCACACTTGCTTGGGCTGACCCGGAACATGAATTAATATATATTTTTTTATCCAATAGAGTAAACCCCAATGCCGAAGATAATAAGCTTACCAAAAGTGGCATACGCAGTAAAATACAGGAAGTAATTTATGAAGCGGTAAAGTAAAATAATTATTTATTCTTATTTTCTTAAAAAACAAATAAAATTTAACAGGTATTTTTTCATACACACTACTGGCTAAAAAGTAAAACTAGCTCAAACTCTTTACAAAATCTTTATGCCATTTTAGCTAAATTTGTAAACCAATAGCCAATAAATTTGAGTTTCTTAAACACACGAAAATATCCATTAATAACGCAATATATCATTAGCATTGCACTTGTGCTTGTTATTTCTACTGCTTGTTATTATACGTCAAACTTTATAGACTACAGAGTAGTTGCTCTAGTTTTACTCGTTACAGTTTCAATTATAGCGATGTTATTTGATATTTTACCTGTATTGCTTGCAGCAGTTATAAGTGCAATAACATGGAACTTTTTTTTCATTCCACCTATTTACACTTTTCATATCTATACAGCTGAAGATTTATTAATGTTTCTTTTGTATTTTGTGATTGCATTGGTAAATGCTGTTTTAACTTTTAAAATTAGAGAAGTCGAAAAAAAAGCAAGAGATAAAGAAGAAAAAGAAAATACAATAAAGCTTTATAACGCATTACTCAACTCCCTTTCACATGAATTAAGAACTCCAATTTCTACTATCATTGGAGCTGTTGATACTCTTAAAGAAAACAAGGGAAAATTAACTCAAGCAAACCAAATAACCTTGCTTTCTGAAATAGACAAAGCTAGCATTCGTTTAAATAGACAAGTAGAAAACCTTTTAAACATGAGCCGCTTAGAGAGTGGAATGCTAAAACCAAAATTTGATTGGTGCGATATCAATGAACTTATCAGTTCTGTTATTTTGAAAATAACTCCTGACCACAATCATAAAATTAATTTTAC
>JAEUTT010000356.1 GCA_016787165.1 Bacteroidia bacterium
TATTTCCCTTCTTGTAAATCAAAATAAGGCTCTTTATCTGTAAAAATGCCTTGAGGATAAAATCCCAAAAATTTACTCAACTGTATTAAAAAATAAAGATGAAAATTACTTGTATTTTCTATACTTAAATCAAGAATTTGAAACGATTGCACCACAAAATCAAACAACTCTTCATCGGGATGATCTTCCTTTAAAGACTTATAAAGCATTTCATTTAAAAACAATGCGATACTACTTTTAACTAAATTATATGGTATATCAGAATACGGATGTAAAGCACTTATTTCTGAAACTCGATGCAATGTTGATTTGGGATTAGCCACTACAACCAATTCAACAATTGAAAGTGCTTGCAATAAGTTGATTTTATTTTTCGATTTTTTACCACGAACACCACTAGCAATATAAGATTGTAAGCCAAAATCACGCGTATATACTTTTAATATCAAACTCGACTCCGAATAAGTAGTTGTATTTAATATAATTCCACTTGTTTTTTGGAGCATGACTTAAAAATAAAATGAATTACAAAAAACAATTAATTCAAAAATGTTTTTGCTTTTTCTAATGCCTTACTAATACCTTGTGAATTTGTTCCTCCTGCTGTAGCATAAAATGCTTGGCCTCCACCTCCACCTTGAATTTCTTTACCTAACTCACGAACAATAGTTCCTGCATTCAAGTTTTTATCTTTCACTAAATTATCGGAAATAATAATGGATAAACTTGGCTTACCTTTTACTTCGGCAGCAAGTACCATAAATAAATTATCTATTTGATTGCGCAACTCAAATGATAAATCTTTAATTGCATCAGCTGAATCCAATTCTATTTTTTCAGCAATAAAATTGATTCCATTTATATTTTGCTTTTTTGCAAGCAACTCAGACTTCAATCCTTTTGCTTTATCACGCAACATTTGTTCAATCTGTTTTTGCAAAGCAGAGTTTTCATCCATTAAAGATTGAACACTTTTTACTACATCTTTTGGATTTTTTAATAATGCCTTTACTTCGTTTACTAAAGCTGATTGCTGATTAAAAAACTGTTCTGCTTTTACCGATGTAATAGCTTCAATTCTTCTGATACCAGCAGCAACTGCGCCTTCCGAAACAATTTTAAACAAGCCTATTTGTCCGGTAGCAGGTACATGTGTTCCACCACACAACTCTATGGAATAATTTTTATCAAATGTAACTACACGAACTGTATCGCCATATTTTTCGCCAAACAATGCCATTGCGCCCAATTTTCGAGCATCGTCAATTGGCATTTCTTTAATATCCGAAGCAATATTTTCTCTGATTTTTGCATTTACAATGCTTTCAATTTTTGCGATTTCTTCATCCGTTACTTTTGAAAAATGCGAAAAATCGAAACGCAAATATTCTTCATTTACCAATGACCCTTTTTGTTCCACATGTGTCCCTAAAACACTACGCAATGCTGCATGCAACAAGTGTGTAGCACTATGATTATTTTCGGTTAAATGACGCTTAGAGCCATCTACTTTAGCAACAAATGTCTGCGAAAAATTTTCGGGCAACTTATCCGTAAAATGAATAATAATTCCATTTTCTTTTTTAGTATCGGTAACTATTAATTTTTCATTTGCCGATTCTAACACACCAGTATCACCAACTTGTCCACCACTTTCTGCATAAAAAGGCGTTTGATCCAAAACAATTTGAAACTGCTCTTTGCCTTTCGCTTTTACTTTGCGGTATTTATGAACCTTGACTTTACACTCTAATAACTCATAACCAACAAATCTATTTCCCATATTTCGGTACTCATTCGCCATTCCTTCAGCCATCGAATTAAATGCATCCTCCTCGGTTTTGAAGTCCTCCCTCATGTTATGATTTACAACATACCAATCACCTGTATCAACAGCAGTAGCTGCACGCGAACGATTTTTTTGTTGCTCTAATTCTTTTTGAAATCCTTCTTCATCAATGCTTAGTCCATAACCACGAGCAATTAAAGAAGTTAAATCAACCGGAAAACCATACGTATCATATAACTCAAACACCGTTGCTCCATCTACTACTTGTTTTTTTTCTCCCACCAAAGCAATACAAACATTATCAATACGCTTTAGTCCGTTTTCCAATGTTCTGAAAAAAGAAAGTTCTTCTTCTTTGATTACTTTTTCAATCAAGAGTTTTTGTGAAACCAATTCCGGAAAAGCATGCCCTAGCTGGTTTGCCAATACAGGCACCAAACGATGCATAAAAGGTTCTTTTAAATTTAAGGATTGATATCCATAACGTATTGCACGTCTTAAAATACGTCTGATAACATAACCGGCTCCTGTATTCGATGGTAATTGTCCGTCAGCAATGCTAAATGAAATTGCACGAATATGATCAGCAATAACACGCATTGCGATATTAATGATTAATTGTTTAGGATGTTTTTCTTCTTCTTGTGGCTTATAACGCAAACCTGCAAGCTCTTCAATTTTGTCAATTACTGGTTTAAACACATCGGTATCATAATTGGATTGCTTACCTTGTAATACACGAACTAAACGCTCAAAGCCCATCCCTGTATCCACATGTTGTTTAGGAAGTTTTACCAACGAGCCATCAGCTTTGCGCTCAAACTCCATAAATACATTATTCCAAATTTCAATCACTTGTGGATCGTCATTATTTACCAATGTTGCTCCCGCTACTCTTGCTCTTTCTTCATCGCTTCGTCCATCATAATGTATTTCAGAGCATGGCCCGCAAGGCCCAACATCTCCCATTTCCCAAAAATTATCTTTTTTGTTGCCACGCAAAATACGTTCTTCAGGTACAAATTGCTTCCAGATGTCATACGCCTCTTGATCAAAACCTAAATTGTCGTCTGTACTTCCCTCAAAAACGGTTACATATAATCGCGATTTATCTATCTTATAAACATCAGTAAGTAATTCCCATGCCCACGTAATTGCTTCTTTTTTAAAATAATCACCAAAGCTCCAGTTACCAAGCATTTCAAACATGGTATGATGATAGGTATCTACTCCTACTTCTTCCAAATCATTGTGTTTACCACTCACACGCAAACATTTTTGAGTATCGGCAATACGCGGAAATTTAATGGGAGCATTTCCCAAAAACAAATCTTTAAATGGCGCCATACCACTGTTATTAAACATCAGCGTTGGGTCATTTTTTACAACCATTGGCGCAGAAGGCACTATCTCGTGTTGTTTACTCTTAAAAAAATCTAAAAATGTTTGTCGTACTTTATTCGCTTCCATATTTAGTAGTTAGTTATAAGCGAATAGGCATTAGGGATACCCTAAATTCGCACTCTATCATTCAATTTATACTTTAGTTTTACAATAACATATAGAATCCCTATTTTCTAATCCCTCTTCGCTATTTCCTAAACGGGATTGCAAATTTAGTTTATTTACGTAAATTCGCAGTAGTTGATGACGAATAAATTATGAGCAAAATAAAATATAAGTTCAACACCAAATCGCTTACCTACGAAAGGGTTACTATCCCTTTTCGAAAAAGGGTATGGCAAGCACTATCCTACCTTGCCACTGGTTTAGTGTTTGCAACCATTACTATTTTATTGGCTTACCAATACATTGACTCACCTAAAGAAAAACAATTAAAACGTGAAATAGCCGAACTTACTCTACAGTACGAACTTTTAAACAACAGAATGAATGAAGCGATTGAAGTATTAGACGATATTCAAGAGCGCGATAATAATATTTACCGGACTATTTTTGAAGCCGACTCGATCCCAGAAAGCATTAGAAAAGCAGGATTTGGAGGAGTTGATAGATATAAAACGCTTCAAGGTTTTAAAAATTCTGAGTTAATGGTAGAAACAACCAAACGTTTGGATAAAATAAGCAAACAACTATACATTCAATCAAAATCATTTGATGAAGTGGTTAAATTAGTAAAAAGCAAAGAACAGTTATTAGCTTCTATACCTGCTATTCAGCCTATTTCAAATAAAGATTTACGCCACCAGCCCTCTGGTTTTGGATGGAGAACACACCCTATCTACAAAACACCTGAATTTCATCCTGGTATGGACTTTTCGGCACCTCAAGGCACCGAAATTTATGCAACTGGCGATGGCACCATTGAACGTGCTGATGCTATGGCTCAAGGCTATGGCAATCATATTGTGATTGACCATGGATATGGCTATAAAACACTGTACGGACACATGAGTAAATTTGCAACGCGTGCCGGACAAAAAGTAAAACGCGGACAATTAATTGGCTATGTTGGAAGCACAGGCTTGTCTACTGCTCCACATGTTCATTATGAAGTAATTAAAAGTGGCTCAAAAATGAATCCTATTAACTATTATTACAACGATTTAACACCGGAACAATATCAAAAATTAATTGAGCTTTCATCGCAATCTTCACAAACATTTGATTAAAAACAGCTTTAAAACACAATTTTAAAGACAAAAAATGGGCTACAAAGAAGTTGAAATAACAAAACTATATTATTCCATTGGTGAAGTAGCCGATTTATTTAAAGTTGCACCTTCTCTTATCCGATTTTGGGAAAAAGAATTTGATGTTTTAAAACCTAAAAAAAACAAAAAAGGGAATAGGCTATTTACTCCTGAAGATGTAGTGAATTTTAAAATAATTTACAACTTAGTGAAAGAACAAGGATTAACCCTTGAAGGTGCTAAAAAATATTTAAAAGAAAATAAAAAAGCGGTGAAACACGAGCTCAAAACCGAATCCGTAACTCCGACATCTGAAATAGAATTAAAATTAAAAGTCATAAAAAATAGCTTAATTGAGCTTAAAAACAGGTTGTAAGTTATTTTTTTCTCCTGCAACCTTTCCCCTATTTTTTACATCTGATTTATTGAAACACTTTATTTAACTCATAATTATGAAAACAAAACTATTCTTAGCTTTTTCGATTATTTCAATTTCAACTATAGCACAAAACAATATTAACATTACTCGTAACCAATACGATATTCTTAAAAAAAACAAACAACTTGATTTAACAAAAAACTATCTGTTTACAGATGCCATTGCCCCACAAGGCCCTGAAGTTAAATACCAAGGTCAAAATCGAATTCCAAGCTCTATTTGTAGCTGCATGCAACCTTTAGATAGTACATATTCTTATGTTCCTTTTGTAAATTATATTGGTTCTTCTAACGGAAATGTATACATGCCTAATTATATGAATGATGATGCCTCATCCATTCAAATTAACCTGCCTTTTACGTTCAGTTATTATGGTGTTCCAAGAACTAGTGTGTTCATCAATAACAATGGAAATATTTCTTTTAATAGTCCGTATTCTACTTTTACAGCCAACCCTTTCCCTGACCCCAATTATAATATGATTGCTCCATTTTGGGCCGATGTAGATACACGTGATTTTTCTCAAACACATGGTTCTGGAGTTTTATATAAATTAACTCCAACTGCCATGATTGTAAAATGGGAAAATGTTGGGTACTTTGATATGCATTTTGATAAATTAAATACATTTCAATTAATTATAACTGATGGAACCGATACACTTTTACCTGCTGGCAAAAATGTAGGCTTTTGCTATGGCGACATGCAATGGACTACCGGTGACATTACCGGAGGTGGTGGATTTGGTTCACCCGCCACTGTTGGGGTAAACCAAGGCAATGGAATTGATTATTTTCAAGTAGGTACTTTCAACCAACCTACCACATTATTTGATGGACCATACAATGGCATGGATGGTGTTAACTGGCTAGACAATCAAGGGTTTTATTTTAACACATCTGTATCTGGAAACAATATTCCTCCTATCATCATTAACAACAATATCTGTGATACCATTGATGTGTACACAGGAGATAGTTT
>JAEUTT010000388.1 GCA_016787165.1 Bacteroidia bacterium
GTCACCGTCCAATAGGTATTGGTGTTCAAGGATTGGCAGATGCATTTATCTTAATGCGCTATCCATTCGATTCACCTGAAGCGGTTCAATTGAACAAAGAAATTCACGAAACAATTTACTATGCTGCTATGACTGCTTCTAAAGACTTAGCAAAAGTAGATGGTCCTTACGAAACATACGCTGGTTCACCAGTATCAAAAGGAATTTTCCAATTTGATATGTGGGGAGTAACACCAAGCAACCGTTGGGAGTGGGATGTATTAAAAGAAGAAGTAAAGCAACATGGTGTACGTAACTCATTATTGTTAGCACCAATGCCAACTGCTAGTACTTCACAAATTTTAGGTAACAACGAATGTTTTGAACCATATACTTCAAACATCTATTCAAGACGCGTATTGTCGGGAGAGTTTGTAATCGTGAACAAACATTTATTGAAAGACTTAGTGAAATTAGGTATCTGGAACGATAAGTTGAAAAACAAAATCATTGCAGCAAATGGATCAGTTCAAAACATTGCAGAAATTCCGGATAACATCAAAGCATTGTACAAAACGGTATGGGAAATTTCACAAAAAGTAATCATTAACATGGCTGCTGACCGTGGAGCATACATTTGTCAATCACAATCATTGAACTTGATTGTACAAGATGCAAACTTTGCAAAATTATCAAGTATGCATTTCTATGGTTGGAAAGCCGGATTAAAAACTGGTATGTATTACTTACGTACAAAAGCTGCTGCTGATGCAATTAAATTTACTGTAGAAGCAGAGGCAAAAACAGAAGCACCGGAAGTGTTAGGCAATGAAGATGTATTAATTATGGAACGCCAACAACAAATTTCAGCTGAGCGCCAAGCATTACTTGAAAAAGAAACAGCAGAAAAAGCAGCTGAAGTAGCATCACAATTATCTTGCTCTTTAGATAATCCGGATGCTTGCGAAGCATGTGGATCATAAAGTTAAAAGAGAAATAAATTAAAATTCAAAAGCCCCGACCAAATAGGTTGGGGTTTTTTATAGAGAAAATAGTTTATAAATGAAAGTTTGTAAAATTGTTGAGTCGTAAAAAGTAAAATGGGAGCAGTTGTGTTTATAAGTATCGGAATACTATTTTTATTAAGTATTCCGCTCATTACATCTAACATGGCAAAACGGGTAGGCAGAAATCCTAAATTATGGTTTTTTATTGGTTTACTACTTCCAGTAATAGCAACCTTCATATTGTTTTTAATGCCAGATAAAACTGAAAAGTAAATTTTAAAACTTTTCTCCCGAGCCAGCACCACCAAAATTTCCACCACCAAAAGTGTTCTCTGGTTGTTGAGGTGTATGTACCTGTTGTGAAAAACTTTGTGCAACAAGCAATGCTTCGGCATTTGATTTTAAAAAATTGTCTTCATCCATATCTTCTTTAAACGTAATGCCATGCTTATCTATTTTTAAATAACGGATACTGAAGTAGGCTGTTAAAATCATTGCTATTCCAGCAAAAGTGAGTGTTATTTCGGGATGCCCTAAACTAAAATAATATTTAAACGTGAATGCTGCTATAGCTACTAATAACAAGCCAATCCATAAACTTACTTTGTCTTTATTTTTTAATCCAACAAAAACGTACAAAAGAGGTACAAGTGCTGTTAAAATATAAAAAACAAAAGCAAGAGGTATATCTTCTCCAGCTTGTAATTCCATGTTAAAAAATTCAACGCTACTTTCTCTAATTACATAATAATTACATGCTAAATAAAAAACAATCATAACTATACATTCTGCTGCAGTAAAGCAATTTTTCCAAAGACTTAATTTTTCTTGTTTTTTCTGTTTTTTTATACTCAAATAAAATATTGCTGAGATTACCATCAATGCAAAAGGCATTATTAATTTAGCAATGTCGCCAAGCTTAAGCAATATTAAAAATACTATGCAATACATACATATCATAGTAAGAATAGATGTAATGGTATCAATATAGCGGATACTCGCTACAACTAAAAAAGGTAAAAATACGATGCTAGAGATGAGCATTCCATTGTTACTATCATTATCAACTGCGAATAAAATACCTGATAAAATAAAACTCAAGGCAGCATATAAAAGAGCTTCATCTACCCCTGAACGAAAAATGAGTTTGTTTTGAATAAACAATTCTAAGATAACAATACAAATGATTGCAAATAAAATACTCGTAAATACAGGAAATACATTTGATTGTTCTAATCCATTAATGGCAGTGAATGAAAATAAACTATAAAAACCGAGCGCAGCTGATATGGTAATCAACGTGAAAATAAACAATCCAATTTTGATGAATAAATTAGGGCTGTAAAAATCTGTTTGATACTTTTTTAATAGTAGCGCCATTTGCTCTGCTGATATTAATTTTTCAGCATACCACTGTTTGGCTTTTTTTATAATTGCCAGATGTGTTATAAACTTTTTGTTATATGCAATCATTTTTTTAATCCTAGTATTCGTTTATAAAAAACAAAAAACAAAACAATTCCTGCGCAAGATGCCATCATGTAAAATGAAGCCACCACTACGCCTAATTCGCTGCTAACAATAAAAATGTATTTAAAAAACATATATGTAAATCCGATATATGCATAAATAACGGAGAGTAGCAAAAATAAAAATGATTGTTTGCTTATTGCATATTTAATGTAATAAAAACAGGTAGCCACTAAAAATAAAAAGCTTAAAAGTTGTAATGGAAATTCAAATAGCGCTGCCAATGTAGCCACTGCTAATATATTAATAGCAAAATTATTATAGCTGAAAGTGAAATGTTTTTTGATATTTTTAAGCTCCGAATAGTAAGCCATGCTTGCAATAGCAAGGCCTAATAAGATAGAAATAAAAATAATATTTAGTGAAGAAAAATCATTTTTTTCTAAAAGTTGTAATGGAGTAATTGCTAGTCCTGCCCAAGTAGCTAATCCTGTTATTCCTAATGATAAAATTCCTTTGTGATCAAAGTAGTAAGCACAAAAAAAGAATACAGCAGTAGGGAATAATGTTGCTAATCCATAATGAGTTCCAAAAATAGAGTACTGAAATTGAAGATAACCAACGAAGATTCCTAGTAAGATACAGCCTAATAAAATGATGTAGTCGAAAAATGGGGATTCAAATTTTATTTCTTCGTTAGAGTAGGGTAATCGATTTTTATATGCAAAATAAAAACAGCCAGCGCAACTTAAAAAAATTAATCCTAATATAGCTTGATGGCCAATGGTATCAATGTTTTGATAAATTAAAATTCCAACTCCGGAAGTAAAAAGCAAAACTCCTAAATATAAAATGGTACGTAACTCCCAAAAAACCGACAGTGGCTTATTTTGTTCGTGCAGAGTAATGGAATCTAATTGCTCCTTGCTAATAATTCCATCTTTATATAAATGATTGGCTTCATCCATTTTTAATTTATTAGTTGTTTAATACAATTTATAACAGTGTTGGGTTTTATTGAATTTATTTCCGACCTGCTGTACTGTAATTTTATTTTTTCAAATTTAGGTTTAAAATGTGGCGGATAAATAACACTTATTTTGTTTTTTGTATAAGGTGCATAATTGGTAAATCGTTGCCAGTTTGTTCCATTTGATAATAAAACTACATTGGTATTGGTTTGTACTGCAATGTGTAATGTTGAGGTGTCGGGGCAAAGAACAAGTTGTGATTCGCCAATGATAGTAAATAAATCTTCAATAGATGTTTTGCCACAAAGGTTTTGAATTTTTGTTGAATTGCATCTTTGACTGATGTAATCACCTGTTTCAATACCATCAGTTCCGCCTAAAATAACAATTGATTCAAAATACGATTCAATTGATTTTAGTGTTTGAACATAATTGTCGGCATGCCAGCATTTGCTTTTTATATTCCCAAGTGGTACTACCGCCAGTTTGTTTTGTTTTTTAAACTCATTGTACAATGGATTTATTTCTTTCGGAAGATTTGCATTGTAAAGCTTATTTATAAATTCAATGTTTCTAAAATATTCTAATTCAATTTTTATATCGGTTTTAATTGTTTGAGTAGTAATTTGGTCAATGTTTTTTATTTTAGGGAAATAAGCATGATGTGAAATATTCCATGCAATTCGTTGGTTGGCATTGCTTGCATATAACAACAAATCATCTAGTTTTAAATGTCTTGTAAATAGGGTAGTGGTTGCGATATTTACATTTAATTTGTTTATTGCTTTGTATTGTTCTATTCGATATTCCTTGTTGCCCCATTTTTTTTTATCAACCCAAATATAAGCATCTGCAAAATTGAATTTGCTTTCAATGAGTGATTGCAATGCTTTGTTTCCAATAAAACAAATAGGTTTTTCGGCATGTTGTTTAATAAAAGGAATAACTTGTTGCCACATTAAAAAATCACCAATATCATCACATTTGATAATGGCAGTTCCTTTTTTTTGGGTTGTGTTATTGGGAATTTGTTGTTGAATAAAATGCAACTCGTCATGTATAAAATCTGCTAATTTTTTTTCTTCGAGTGGCTTTTTAATATTTTGTACCAGCCTTGAAAAAGCAGACTTTATAGAAGAATTGAACATATTTGAATGAAAGGGTTGAACCTATTTACTTAAAATTTTAAATTCTGTACGTCTGTTTAATTGACGACCTTCATCCGTATCATTTGTAGCAATTGGTTGTTCCTCTCCATAGCCAGCAGATGTTAAGCGGTCGGCCGAAATTCCTTTGCTAATTAAATAACTAACAACTGCTTTTGCACGATTATCGGATAATTTTTTGTTGTAATCATCAGCACCTTTAGAGTCGGTATGTCCACCAATTTCAATTTTTAGTGATGGTACGTCTTGTAATAATTTGGTTAATCGTTCAAGTTCATTGGTAGATTCAGGTCTTAATGTTGCTTTGTCGAAATCAAAGAAAATATTTTTCAAAATAATTTTACTTCCAACGGCTACATTTTTTAATTCTACATCTTTTGTAACTTCTTGAAATGCTGCTGTAGCAGGGATGTCAAAATTTTCTGAATGGAATAAATATCCTTCTTTTTTAACGGCAATACCATAATTTCTACCGGCAGGTAATGATACTAAGTATTTACCTGTAGAGCTGTTGGAGGTAAAACTTGCAACAATTTCATTTTTCATATTGTCAATTAATTCGATAGTAGCCTCCAATGGTTTTTTAGTAAGTGCATCAGTAATAACACCTTTTAAAATGGTTAATTGTGCTTCCTTAATTTTCATAACAGGAGCAATAACAGTTTCTTTAATAGGTGCAGTTTGGCTAGCCAATAAATTATCTTCATTGTTCATTACCATTGGTTTTTCAGGACCAAGAAATGTTACCAAGTAAATATCTTTTTCGCCATATCCATTGCCATTGATTGAAGCATAGTATCCATGTTTACCACTTGCAGATACAACAAAGAATACATCATCATCGGGTGTATTTACAGGGTATCCTAAGTTTTCAGGTGTGCTCCATGTTTTGGTTGTTTCATCCCATACCGATTTAAAAATATCATATCCACCCATCGTTTTGTGACCTTGCGAGCTAAAATAAATAGTTTTACCATCAGGATGAATATAAATACCTTCTTCGCCCCATTGTGTGTTAATTGTTGGGCCAAGGTTTACTGCTTTTCCCCATTTTCCTTTCTCATCCATGGTGCTCATATAAATATCTCTATCACCTAAGCCATCTGGTCTGTTACTTACAAAAAACATACGTTTACCGTCTGATGCTAATGAAGCAGATGACTCATGATAATCGGTATTTACATTTTTATTCATACGTTCTGGTTTACTCCAAATGTCACCTTTTAAGTTACATTCAAAAATATTTCCATTTCCTTTTTCATCAATGTAAATTAAAAGTTTTTGTCCATCAGGAGCTAATCCCATAGTAGCATCGTGTCCTTCTGTATTAATAGGCTTCCCAATATTTACCGCTTGTGTCCATTTCCCATTTTTGTTGTAGGATACATAAATGTCTTCAAAAGGTTCCATTAAAAGTTCATCCATTTTACCGCCAGTAGTTCCTGGTCTGCGTGAAGTGAACATGATTACAGATTCATCAGCCGAAATGATTGGTCCGTATTCCGGATAAGCAGAGTTTATTTCAGGTCCAACATTATCAATAAAAACACGAATAGGGTTTTTTACTAATTCTTTGCCGGTAATACATTCTTGAATTTTTTTATTTACTTCATCAATTAAGTCTTTAAATTCTTTTACACTTAATGTAGATTGAAATTGTTTGTATTCTTGAATGGCTTTATCCCACTGCATATCTAAGTGATATGCTTTCCCTAATATAAATCGTAATTGAGGATCAACATTCGGGTTTAGTTGAACAGCTTTTTCTAAAAATGGAATTGATTTTAATTTAAAGCTGGAGTAAATATAGCATTTACCAATTTTATAATTTAACAAAGCGTTGTTTGGGTTGAACTTATGTGCAGGTAAATAAAAGTCTAAAGCTTGACGATAAAAAACAGAGCCTTCAGCAAATAGTTTATCGCCTTCTTCTAAATTTTTTTTTGCTTCTTTTAGTCCATCTTTATTGTCTTTAAAATTTTCTTTTGTAAACTCCACATTTTGTGCAAAACTGTTTGCTACAAATAATAGCGATAATATAAAGAGTGCTTTTTTCATTTTTATAAATTTCGTTTTCAAATAAATAGTGAGTCTAATTTTTTATTTACAATCTCCTGTGTAATTTTTTGCCGATTCTATTCCTAATTCAACTGCTTTTTTCCAATCAGCACAAGCACCTTGAGTGTCGCGTAGCATTTCTTTGGCAATACCTCTGTTTAAATAAGCATAACCGTAATCGTTTATTAGTTGAATTGCTTTTGTGCAATCATCTATAGCGCCTTTATAATCTTTTAGTTTATATTTTGCTGAAGCTCTGTTATTGTATGCATAAGCATAATCTTTTTTTATTTCAATTGCTTTTGTGAAATCTTCAATTGCTCCTGCATAATCTCCAGCTTCTACTTTAGCGCTACCTCTGTTATTGTATGCGATGTAATAATTTTTTTGAAGTTTAATGGCATCTGTATAGTCGTTGATAGCACCTTTAAAATCGCCTTTTTTTCTTTTAGCACTTCCAATATTGTTGTATGTAAATGCCATTTCAGAATTTGAAATAATTGCTTTATTGTAATCACTGATAGCGCCATCAATGTCTTCTAACTGGCGTTTAGCACTTCCTCTGTCATTGTATGCATAGGCATAATCCGGTTTAATTTTTACAGCATTTGTGTAATCTTCAATTGCACCTTTGTAGTCAGCATTTTCAAATTTAATACCACCTCTGTAGTAATATGCTTGAGCATAATCGTTTTTTATGGTAATTGTTTTTGAATAATCTTCAGTAGCACCAGTTTTATTTCCTAAAGCATATTTTGATTGTGCGCGACTAAAATAACTATCAGCATTTTCGATTAAAGTAAGCGCTTGGTTAAAATCACCAATTGCTCCATTGTAATCTTTCATCTCATATTTAGTAGCACCTCTGTTGTAATATGCTCTTTCAAAATCGGGTTTTAGATTAATTGCTTGATTGAAATTAATGATAGCGCCTTGAAAGTTTTTAATTTTAAAATCTTCAATTCCAGCATTGTAGTATTTTTCGGCATCTTGTGAGCCATCGTCCAATATTTTTGCTTGTACAACAGGTTCTTCTTGTGCACTTAATTGGTTTAGTGCTAATGTACCAACTAAAAGTAACAATGTAAGTTTTTTCATATCTGAATAGTTTATTTTTTTAATATCCTATGGAATGTTCCCTATTATTTAAATCAGGCTTTTATTCTTTTTAATTTACTAATGCTAAATATACTAAAAAAATAAAAGTTGCAGTTTTATTTTTTTATAAATTTTCGTTTAAATTAAAAGCGAAAAAAGCCTTGATAACATCTTATCAAGGCTTTTTTTGAAATTCAAATTTTGATTATTTCTTTTCTTCTTTTGGTTCAATGTATACACGAGTAAAATCGCGGTACTCCATAGCATTAGCTGGGAAATTTTTTACATACGTTTGAACTAAACGATAGTTTTCATCATAAAATATTGGCATAATTGCAGCGTCATCAATTGCAGTTTGGTCAGCCATTAAATATAAGTTCATACGTTTAGCATCATCCACTTCTTGCATAGCGGCAGAAAATAATGAGTCGAACTTAGGGCTTGCATAACGAGCAGTATTTAAGTATGACTTGTCTGATAGTTTCTCAGGAATATGTTTGCTGTAGAATAATGTTAAAAATGTTTCAGGATCTGGATAGTCAGCACTCCAGCCGGCTCTCCAAAATTGTGCTTTACCAGTTTCAACACTTTCTAATTGCTCAGCAAATGCCATAATATTGATATCAATATCAATGTTTAAGTTTTCTTTTAGCATTTTTTGAATTACTTCTGCTGTTTGAACATTTCTGTCGCCACCACCACTATTAATTTGTAATGTTAATTTAGGAAACCCTTTTCCACCAGGGTAGCCAGCTTGTGCTAAAAGTTTACGAGCTTTATCCACGTCAAAAGTGTATCCTTTTAAGCTTTTTGAATCGTATGTTTTGAATGATGGTGGAACAATACCGTAGTTACCTGGTATTCCTTCGCCTTGTAATGTATAGTTTACAATTTTTTCGCGATCGATAGCATAGTTGAATGCTAAACGAACATCTTTTTTATTGAAGATATCGCTTTGGTGTTGGAAACCATAATAAAATACGCTCATAGCAGGAACCACTTGCATATCGAATGGTTGATTCCCTTGTTTTGCATTATCAAGTTCACCTAAAATATCTGGAATCATTTCAATAGGTAATCGGAAAATCATTTCTAAGTTTCCACGTTTAAATTCCAATAATTCTGATTTTTTTTCTTTGATGAATGAATATTTAACAGCATCTAGGTATGGCAATTGGTTACCATGCTCATCTACATTCCAATAGTTAGGGTTACGTTCTAAAATTACTGCTTCGCCTTCTTTTACACTTTTAATTTGAAAAGGACCTGTACCTACACATTTTACACGCATATCAACTCCGTATTTGTCATACGCTTCTTGAGGATATACCCAAGCACCTGGAGTGCTCAAAATATTTAAGAAACCAGCAAATGAACGAACAAGGTTAATTTGAATGGTATAATCATCTATTACTTTAACACCTGAAACACCACCTGCTAAAGGTTTTTTATCAATAGTTGATTGGTAGTATTCATTTGCACCAACTACTCTGTCTTTAAATGAGTTTCCAAATTGTTGGTTTTCCGGGTTTGCGGTACAAAGTAAATCAAAGCAATATTTAAAATCTTTAGCAGTTACTTCACGACCTTTTCCATCAGAAAAACAAGGGTCATCATGAAATTTCACTCCTTTTCTTAAGAAAAAAGTCCATTGTGTAGCATCATCATTTTTCTCCCATTTTTCTGCTAATGCAGGAACTACAGTTAAATCAGATTGGTTTAGCTTTACAAAACCTTCATATACTTGGTTTGCAATACGATGAGAGATAACCTCTGTAATGTTTAAAGGGTAAAGATTACGAAAATCTTCTACTTCATTTGTTCTAAATACACCTCCGTAATATACGCCTCCATTGGCTTTGCGTGCACCTCCGGGTGTGTTGTTTTCACCACCGCATGATGCCAAAATACCGGCAACTAAAACTAAATAAATTGCTTTTTTCATATGTAGATTATTGTTTTGTTAATTATCATATGCAATACAGCTGATGTCTTTATCTTTTTTAAAAACAGGCTTACTTCATATTCATTGTTTAAATAATGATTAATTTCATGAACCACAAATATATAGATAATCTATAAATTTCATACTCTTTTCGTACAAAAAGTATATTTAGGCAGACAAATTGCTAAAAATCTATCTCCAATAATACCGGACAATGGTCGGAATGCTTTGCTTCTGGCAAAATAGCTGCCCTTTTTAACTGTGTTTCCATATTGGCACTTACCAAGTTATAATCAATGCGCCAGCCTAAATTTTTGGCTCTGGAATTGGCTCTAAAGCTCCACCAACTGTACTGATGAGGTTCTTCATTAAAGTATCGAAAGCTATCAATAAATCCCGATTTCATGAAATTATCTATCCATTCGCGCTCTTCGGGTAAAAAGCCACTACTATTGGCATTACTTTTCGGGTTGTGTATGTCAATTGGCTTGTGACAAATGTTATAATCGCCCGAAATGATGAGTTTGGAGCGTGTTTTTTTGAGTGAGTTAATGTAGTTTTGAAAATCGGTTAGCCATACCATTTTAAATGCTTGACGGTCTTCTCCACTGCTTCCGCTCGGATGATAAACACTCATAACGGAAATGTCTCCAAAATCTAATCGCAAAATACGTCCTTCGGCATCATATTTTTCTATTCCACAACCATATTCCACATGGCTCGGTTTTATTTTTGTTAATACAGCTACACCACTGTAGCCTTTTTTTTGTGCAGGATACCAAAAATGTTCATAGCCCATTTTCTCAAACACACTTACATCTATTTGTGATGGTTCCGCTTTTATTTCCTGAAAACAAACAATATCAGGATTGCTGGCTTTTAACCAATCAAGTAAGCCTTTACTCATTGCCGAACGAATACCATTTACATTATAGCTTATAATTTTTGCCATCTTTTTACGTATTATATTGTTTGTACAAATGTAAAAAATGCTTTTGTTTAATACATAATTAGTACTTTTAAATTTGTGATTGCTCGTAAGCTTATACTTCTTTTAGTGTTTATGTATTGTCATTTTGCTTTTGGGCAAGTGCAAAGTAATTCGCGTACAAAAAACTTTTCTCTTTTATCCGATACTTTAAAACTTGATTCATTAAGCCTCATTCCTGGTTCGGTTCAATTTTATTTAAAGGATGGAGCATTGCTCGATACGTCTTTTTATAAGATAAAATATGTAGATGGAATAGTGCTCTTTAATGCTCAAAAGCTAAAACAAAATTCTATTTCATTGGATAGTTTATCATCTACTTATAAAACTTTTCCTTATTTGTTTTCAGAAGAAATAAAGCATAAGGATATTAAAAATGTGATGCCTGATCAATTGGGGAATGTTAATCCTTTTACTTATAAAATTGAAAATAAAAATGAAGATATTTTTAAGATGGATGGTCTAAATAAAACAGGAAGTATTTCAAGAGGAATAACGGTTGGTAATAATCAAG
>JAEUTT010000389.1 GCA_016787165.1 Bacteroidia bacterium
TAACTAGTTCATCAATTGCTTTCAGTTGGTTATCAGAAGTTAAATGCCCCAATGTATTCCCTCGAAACAAAATCAAATCAAACTTACTACTACAAGATTTACTGAGATTCAAAACATTTGCTGTAAAAAAAGAGGCTTTATCAATATAGCTTTTTGTAAAACGACTTTTTGTAAAATCTATCATTTTTTGGCACAAATCTGATGCGTTTACAATAAAACCATTTTTTTGTAATTGAATAATATCATTTCCACTACCGCAACAAGCATCGAAAACGGTTTCTACTTTGAATTGTCTGAAAACTGGAATTAAATCATTTAGCAACTTCTTAGAATATTTTAGATGGTCTAAATAGATATAATCATAATACTCTAAGTTATTAGGATAGTAATCTGATGTTACTGTCTCATTAATATCACTTGCCATCATTAAATGAAAATATTTTAATAGACACCAAACTATCACCTGAAACTTTTAGAACTTCTATGCTTTTTACGACTCCCCCCTTCCCATCAAAAGTTGTCACTCCGGACAAACCCTTGTAGTTATTAATACTGTTTATGTATTTAATCAGCTTGTTGATATTTGTTCCCTCATGTTTCATTGCTTCTGCAATTAAATTCATAGCGTCATATGCATGACAAACTGTTTCGTCTGGTTCAGAACCATATTTTCTCCTATAATCGTCTATAAATTTTTGAGCCACTTCGCTTGTATAACTTAGGTCAATGTATGGCTTGGAAAAAATGACACCGTCCCTTGTTGAACCTGCAATTTTTTTACAATCATCAGAATTAACCGTTAAATTTGAAAACCATTGTGGAGAATAATTCAATTCCCTTGATTGTTTTAAAATCAAACCCATCTCTTTTGAGAGTGCTGTCAAATAAATCGTTTTGATTTCTTCATCTTTAAGCTTTTGAAGCAATGGCTTATAATCATTTTTTTCACTATCGAAATTGATCTGCGAAAGAATACGCCCGTTACCTTTTTTAAAATCTGAAACGAAAGCTTTGTTTAACGAAATAGTGTAATCGCTGTTTTGAGTTAATGTAGATATTTCATTAACCCCGTTGCTCAAAACAACATTTGCCATTGCAGAACCATCAAAATCATCCGACGTCCAATTTCTAATAAAATTAGATTTTAAATTCGTAAGTTCTGGGCTTGATGCTCCAGGAGCAAATAATAAAATGTCATCTGGTAAGTTATCAATAAGCACTTTAGTTGTGCTCGAATATACATCCCCAAGAATGATTTTAACATTATCAATAGTTACCAACTTATTTAAAGCAGAAATTGCATCCTTAGGGTTTGACTTTGCATCCTCATAAACAACTTCAATTTCTTTTCCATTAATGCCGCCATTTGCATTGATCGCATCTACTGCGAATTGTATGCCCTCACTAGATTTTTTCCCATAATCTCCGGCGACGCCAGTTGACGAAAATATAGCGCCGATTTTAATCCTCCTATTGTTTTTTGGGTTACCTGAATTGCAACCTGCAAAGGCGAATGCAATTAGTAAAAAGGACATAAAGGCTTGTAGTTTTCTCATTGCGTGGTAATTTAATTTAAATAAAAACTGAATTCAATTCACTTACATCAAAAGTTAAGTTTGTTTCCAACTCTCTGAATACCTTCCCAAGTTTCAGACTCAATACCTTATTTGATATTTTTATAACGTCTTTAATACGATGTTCAACTATTATTAATGTTACACCATTTTGCTCATTTAAATTCTTCAAATTGTGAAGAATATTGGTAATATTTTTGGCTGATAACCCTGTAAGAGGTTCGTCTACCAGAATCATTCTCGGTTCGTGTAAACTTGCCATGCCCAAGGAGAGCATCTGACGTTCGCCTCCGCTAAGTTTCATTGGTGTTCGATGAAGGAGCGGCACAAGTGTTGTAAAAATCGAAAGTACATTTTCTATTCGCTGATTCAAAATTCGTTGGTTAATTGTTAAACCAGCCATTTCTAAATTCTCTTTTACGGTAAGAGTCTCAAACAAGTTGTTCTTTTGTGGGATGTAAAGTAAACCCTTTTTTAAAAGTTTGGAAGTGGGTTGGCCTGTTATATTTTCTCCATTAAAAAATTTTTGTCCATTGCTCCATTCCGGCAACATTCCATATATGGCTTTAAGCAAAGTAGATTTTCCGCTGCCGTTGCTTCCT
>JAEUTT010000390.1 GCA_016787165.1 Bacteroidia bacterium
TGTAATAACTAGCTCTCAAGTTCATTTTGTCGTTCAATGAATAAATTCCATTGATAGATGGCAAAAAATCATTTACTGTAGTATCTACAACTATTGGAATAGATGTTCCTTCTTGGATGGTTTCCATGTACTGATTGTATGACTCAAATCGCAACCCGTATATAAATCTTAGCTTTTCAATTAGTTTGGTATCGAACATTAAAAAGCCTGCATTTAAAAATGAAGAAGCTTTATAGCTATCGCTAGTTTTTGTTGCTTCATCTAGTTTAAATCCTCCATTGTATGGACCTGGCTGATTCATTATTCCCATATTTTCAGAAGCAAAAATTTCATCTTCTGGTAATAACAATAATTGGCTATCAAATCGAACTGCACTACCTCTTCTGTATTTTGAGAAACCTAAGCTACGTGAGTCAAATTGTCTTTTTCGTTGTTGATGAAATCCTCCTACTTTAATGTCTGTTTTTGAATTTTTGATAGTTACAGGTATTGTTGCATCGTATTTAAAACTATAAATAGACTCTTTTGTGTTTGAAAAAAACATATTTCCTGCTGAATTAGGAATTGTTCCTTCATTTTGAATAACAGCTGCATATTGAGCTAATGTATCATCTTCTGTTGCTGCCACTTTTTGATAAACCATTCTTCGCATGTTTGGTACATTACGTTTGATATTGCTTAATCCACCAATCCAATTAATTTTTATTTTGCTTTTTGGTAATAAGTGTGAGCCTATAAGTTGAGAGCTTAATAAATTGTTTTGAGTGAACCATCTTAATGATGCTTTTTCCCAATATTTTTCAGGCTGATCGTACTCTCTTGCTCCACCTCTTATGGCAACTTTGTCATCTGTATTTACACTATAGATGTTTTTCAAACTAATTTGATTGTTATCATTCAGTTTGAAAGATAAATTCCACATCGCACTTGTTAAAGTAGTTTGTGTATAAGTAGTATCATTCAGTTCCATTCGTTTTACAACACCTGTCGATTGCTCTTCATATTCTCTTCTTTGTGTTTGATTAGTAGAAAAACTATTATTATATGTAAATGCAAACAAACTTCCGGCTTCTCTTTTAAATACCTTTCCAACATTAGCAGTGCTATATTGTAATGATAAATTAGGCATTGCAGAAGTAGTGTTTATCTTCCAATTATTATTCATTTTTTTTGCATACTCAGCTTTATCATTAATTGTTGCGTTGGAGTAATCTACTGTTGAAGGAATCTCCGAAGGCAAAGCTCGTGTACCATCATCCATTCCTATAAAGTCATATTTCCCTCCTTCATACGTTTTAAATTCTTTAAAAGTAGTGATGGTGTTATATCCACTTGAAATAGAAATAGTTTGTTCGTTTTTTTCGGGAATACTTTTTGTGTTTATTTGAATTACACCACCCGCAAAATCGCCTGGCAAATCGGGAGTTGCAGTTTTTGTGATTACTAAATTGTCAAGCATGTTTGATGGAAAAATATCAAATGCAAAGGCTTTTTTGTCTGATTCGGAACTTGGTAATGGCGCTCCATTTATGTAGGCTGCATTGTATCTGTCGTTTAACCCACGTATAATTGCAAATTTGTTGTCTTGAATACTTGCACCACTTACTCTTTTTAATACATCACTAGTGTTTCTGTCTGGTGTTCGTCTAATCGATTCTGAAGAAATTCCATCTGAAACAGAAGCATTGTTTTTTTGCATAACAATTAATGCATTACTCGTTTCTTTGCTCATAGTAGCTGTTACTTCCACCACTCCTAATTCAGTAGATGCAGTTCCTACACTTATCGTAATGATGGTTGGTTCACCTTCTTTTACATTAACATCTTCAATTATTTTGGTGTTATATGAAATTAATTTACATTCAATCGTGTATTTCCCTGGTGCAACATTGCTTATGCTAAAGTTTCCATCCAAATCGGTATTGCTTCCTGTAGTAGTACCTTTAATAACAACAACAGCGCCAGGCAACGTTTCTCCTGTTTTTTCGTCAATTACCTTTCCTTTTATGCTCGAGTTTTG
The DNA here is from genome assembly GCA_016787165.1 of Bacteroidia bacterium. Classification (GTDB taxonomy): domain Bacteria; phylum Bacteroidota; class Bacteroidia; order 2-12-FULL-35-15; family 2-12-FULL-35-15; genus 2-12-FULL-35-15. Next base: position 2,021 of record JAEUTT010000390.1, read on the forward strand.
GGAAAACGTTACCTTTGTACAAATAAGTATGATAAGCGTAATAAATAGTTTAAAATTCATTTTATTTTAATGATTAATTATACTGCAAAGAAACTAAGGGATGAGATTGACTATGTTAATCAAAAATTAAAATAGCGTTAAGGAAATATGCAGCTTTAAGCTACTTGTTAATATTAAGTTAATTTGAATTTAACATTCTTATTAAATTCAAACACGAACTTTACCATAAATAAAAAATGATAATATTATGAGTAATAATAGTGAGTATAAAATACTGTTGGTAGATGATGAACCAGACATTTTGGAGTTTTTAAGTTATAACTTAAAAAAAGAAGGATTTAATGTATTTACTGCTAATAATGGGAAAGAGGCGATTACTGTTGCTAAAAGAGAAAATCCTCAAGTGATTATATTGGATGTAATGATGCCTGATATGGATGGAATAGAAACTTGCCGCGAAATCAGAGAAATTCCTGGATTGAAAGATGTAATGATTGCTTTTTTAACTGCTCGAAATGAAGACTATTCTCAAATCGCTGGATTTGAAGTAGGAGCTGACGACTATATCAATAAGCCGATAAAACCTCGTGTTTTGGTGAGTAGAATTAAAGCATTATTAAGAAGAGGAGGTTCTATTGATAATGCAGTTGCCGAAAAAGTAGATATGGGAGGAATTAAAATTGATAGAGAACGTTACTTGGTAATTCAAGATGGCAAAGAAATTAATTTACCTAAAAAAGAATTTGAATTGCTTGCTTTGTTGGCTTCTAAGCCAGGAAAAGTGTTTACTCGTGAAGTTATTTTAGATAAAGTGTGGGGTGGCGAAGTTGTTGTTGGTGACAGAACAATAGATGTACACGTTCGTAAGCTACGTGAAAAATTAGGAGAAGACTTTATTAAAACAGTAAAAGGAATAGGATACAAGTTTGAATTTTAGTATTTTCGTATTTCATAAACTGTATAAATGAAAACGATTTCTCCCAAAATCATTTTAGCATTATTCTCTTTTGTAGTTGCATTTTCAGTTTCGGGCATAACCTATTTTTATTCCAACTCAGTCCGTTTCTCTTTTTATGCTTTCACTATTTCATTAAGCACATCATTGGTGATGCTTTTTTTTGTGAATGTATTTATCGTAAAAAAAATTACGACACTTATTAATACCGTTAAAAAATTTCGTACTCAAAGTGATGATGTATCTCTTAATAATGAGTTTCGATCGAATGAAATGTCATTGCTTCATTCCGAAATATTTGCTTGGGCAGAAGAGCGAAAAAATGAAATTGAGCGATTGAAAAAATTGGAAGTGTACCGAAAAGAGTTTTTAGGCAATGTATCACATGAATTAAAAACGCCTATTTTTAATATACAAGGTTATGTTTTAACATTGCTTGATGGTGGATTGGAGGATGAAACGATTAATCGTGATTATCTGCAGCGAGCAGAAAAAAGTATTGATAGGATGATTACTATTATTGACGATTTGGAAGCGATATCTCAGTTAGAAACAGGGGAGTTGCAAATTGAGCCAGAGCGATTTGATATTGTGGCGCTTGCAAAAGATGTTATTGAAGCTCAAGAATTAAAAGCTACAAATAAAGGAATTATTTTAACTGTTCAAAATGATGAGAAGCCAATTTTTGTTTTTGCTGATCGTTTTAGAATTCGTCAAGTAATAGTGAATTTGATTGTTAATTCCATTAAATACGGAAAGCAAAATGGAGAAACGAAGATTCGTATTTATGATATGGGAGATAATGTTTCTGTTGAAGTTGTTGATAATGGTTTAGGAATAGAAGACAAACATTTACCTCGGTTGTTTGAACGATTTTATAGAGTTGACAAAAGTAGGTCGCGTGAGCAGGGTGGGACAGGTTTAGGTTTAGCAATTGTAAAGCATATCATAGAGGCGCATAACCAAACAATTAATGTAATGAGCACCGTTGGTGTTGGAACGGTATTTTCATTTACATTAAAAAAATCAAATTAATTACACAATCATTCCTGCGCCAACAGTTACGTTGCTAGCTTCATCTATCAAAATTAAGCTCCCTGTTATTCTGTTTTGCTTGTATTTGTCAATTACAATTGGTGCAGTTAATCGTAGTGTTAGTCGAGCAATATCATTCAAGCCAACTGTTTTATCACCTTCAATTTGTTCTAAAGTATTGATATTTACTTTGTATTGAACATCCTTTACAACGCAGCGAACATCTTTAGTCGTTTGTTTTAAAGCGTACTTCCCATTAGGAACCAATTGTTTTTCGTTTAACCAGCAAACCATCACATCTATATCTTGAGTAAGTTCGGGTTGTTCATCTGTTTTTACTATGGTATCTCCTCTAGAAATATCAATTTCATCTTCCAATGTGAGTGTAACGCTCATAGGAGCAAAAGCTTCATCAATAGATTGGGCATCTATATCAATAGATTTTATTTTTGAAGTGTGACCGCTTGGTAATACTTTTATCGCATCTCCTTTTTTGAAAATTCCACCAGCAATTCTTCCTGCGTACCCCCTGTAGTCGTGATATTCATTATTCATCGGGCGAATAACGTATTGTACCGGAAAACGTGCATTAGAATGATTGTAATCGTCTTCAATTTTAATATTTTCGAGCAAACTCATAAGGGTTTCACCTTTATACCAATCCATATTGGAGGAAGGATTTACAACATTATCACCTTTGAGAGCACTTATAGGTAAAAAATAAACATCATTTAAATCCAACTTTTTTGCAAATTCAGTGTAATCTGTTTTTATTTTTTCAAAAACCTTTTCATCAAAATTGACTAAGTCCATTTTGTTCACACAAACAATGATATGTGGAATTCTTAGTAATGATGCAATATAGGTATGGCGCATGGTTTGTTCAATCACTCCTTTTCGTGCATCAATTAAAATAATTGCAGCATTAGCTGTACTTGCACCTGTAACCATATTTCGTGTGTACTGTATATGACCAGGCGTGTCGGCAATAATAAATTTACGTTTTGGAGTAGCAAAATAACGGTAGGCAACATCAATAGTAATTCCTTGCTCACGCTCTGCACGTAATCCATCAGTAAGCAATGCAAGGTTTACATATTCTTCGCCACGTTTTTCACTTGTGTTTTTAATTGCTTCATACTGGTCTTCAAAAATAGATTTTGAATCGTATAATAAGCGTCCAATGAGTGTACTCTTTCCATCATCAACACTACCTGCTGTGGTAAAACGAAGTAAATCCATGTTTAAATAGCCACTTGTAGAAAATTCTGTCATAATTTTTTGTTCATTATTTAAATGCGAATCAGATTTTTTGACCACACTCGAAATGATATTTTAATAGTGTTATTATTTAAAAGTATCCTTGTTTTTTTCTGTCTTCCATTGCTGCCTCCGAGCGTTTGTCATCAATTCTGCTTCCTCGTTCGGTTACACGAGTTGATGCTACTTCTTCAACAATTTCTTCTAATGTATTGGCAGCAGATAAAACCGCACCTGTACAACTTATATCTCCAATGGTTCTAAAACGCACTTGCATTTTTTCAACCTTTTCGGTTGGCTTAAGTGGTATCACGTTTGAATGCGCATAAATTACTCCATCACGAACAAAACACGCTCGTTCATGAGTAAAATAGATAGATGGGATATTTATTTGCTCTTGTAAAATGTATTGCCAAACGTCCATTTCTGTCCAGTTGCTAATCGGAAAAACTCTAAAATGTTCTCCTATGTTTTTTTTACCATTGAATAAATTCCATAATTCAGGGCGTTGGTTTTTGGGGTCCCATTGTCCGAATTCATCACGATGAGAAAAAAATCGTTCTTTGGCTCTTGCTTTTTCTTCATCTCTGCGTGCTCCACCAATTAATGCATCAAATTTGTATTTTTCAATAGTATCAAGCAGTGTAACGGTTTGCAATACATTTCGGCTGGCATTAAATCCTTTTTCTTCTACAGCTTTTCCTTCATCAATACTTTGTTGAACAGAACCTATGATTAACTGAACTCCATATTTTTTGGCAAGTTCATCTCTGAAAATAATTGTTTCTTCAAAGTTATGTCCGGTATCAATGTGTACCAATGGAAAAGGAATTTTTGCGGGAGCAAAAGCTTTGCGTGCTAAATGAAAACAAACAATAGAATCTTTTCCGCCCGAAAAAAGCAATGCCGGTTTTTCGAACTGTGCAGCTAATTCACGAATTACATAAATACTTTCGCTTTCTAATTCTTTTAAATGTGTTAAACTGTGTTTGCTCATTTTAT
>JAEUTT010000396.1 GCA_016787165.1 Bacteroidia bacterium
TATTCCTCTCCATTTCATCTTTATTGATAATGGCTTGTGGGTCGGAAACAAAAACAGAAAACACCGAAATAACTACCTCTATAGAAACAGTTGTACAGCTTACCGATGCACAATTAAAAAACATAACATTGATAACTGGGAAATTGGAAAAAACATCCATTTCATCTATTCTAAAAGTGAATGGAGTGATTGACGTGCCACCTCAAAATATGGTTTCGATAAGTGTGCCATTGGGTGGCTTTTTAAAATCAACCAAATTGTTGCCTGGAATGCACATTGCAAAAGGAGAAATTATTGCCATCATCGAAGATCAGCAATACATTCAATTGCAACAAGATTATTTAACTACTGCTGCCAATCTAAAATATAACGAAGCTGATTTTAATCGTCAAAAAGAATTAAATCAAAGTAAAGCAACCAGTGATAAAGCTTTTCAACAGGCAGAGGCCGATTATCTGAATCAAAAAATCATCTTAAAATCCTTGAGCGAAAAATTAAGATTAATTGGCATAAATCCTGATAAATTAAATGAAAATTCTATTTCTAGAAGTATTTCCATTCTTTCTCCAATTGATGGGTATGTATCGTCAGTAAATGTGAACATAGGTAAATATGTAAATCCTACCGATGTTTTATTTGAATTGGTGAATCCTGAGGATATTCATTTAGGTTTGACAATATTCGAAAAAGATTTAGACAAGTTATTTATTGGGCAAAAAACAATGGCCTACACCAACCATAACCCTAATAAAAAATACCCTTGTGAAATTATACTGATTGGTAAAAACTTGTCGAAAGAAAGAAGTGTTGAAGTGCATTGTCATTTTGAGCAATACGACAAATCACTTATACCAGGAATGTTTATGAATGCAGATCTGGAAGTAAAAAGTAATGATGCTCTTGTTTTGCCTGACGATGCAATTGTTCGATTTGAAAATAAGCATTATGTTTTTATTCAAAAAAATAAAAACACATTTGAAATGATTGAAGTCCAAACCGGAAATTCAAAAAATGGTTATACCGAAATTCATACAAAAGACAGCAACTTATCTGAAAATTATGTTATCAAAGGAGCTTATACTTTATTAATGAAAATTAAAAATACAGAAGAAGAGTAAGATTTATTGCATTTCAATTTGCTTTTATAAGTTTCCATCTGTAAGTTTGACAAAATAAAATTAAACATCATGAAGAAAATAACATTCGTATTATTTGTAACATTTTCAATAAATTCCTTTGCTCAAAAACTGAGTCAAGAAAATGTCCCTGAAGTTGTTAAAACAAATTTCAAAACCAAGTTTCCTGCTGCCGAAAAAGCAAAATGGGAAATGGACTATGAAAATTTTGAGGTAGAATTTAAACTTAATAAAAATGAAGTATCTGCAGCATTTGATAAAGATGGCAATTGGCTTGAAACAGAAACACCCATAAAACCATCTACAATATCAACTGAAGTAAAAGATTTTTTATCAAAAAACTTTTCAGGCTTTGAAATAAAAGAAGCGGAGAAAAAAGAAACAGCAAACAAAGGAATACTTTATGAGCTTGAAATTAAAAAAGGAGAACTTGAGTACGATATTGTTGTTTCAGAAAAAGGGCAACTGATTAGCCGAACAGATAATGATAAAGGTGGAAAGCCTAAATCAGAATAAAATAAAAAAATCCCCAATGGGGATTTTTTTATTTTATAGCAATCACACTAATTTCAACATTTACATTCAAAGGCAATTTTGAAACCTGAACCGTTTCTCTTGCCGGAAAATCAGCAGTGAAATAAGAGCCATACACTTCATTTACAGCAGCAAAATTATTCATGTCCGTTAAAAAGATGGTTGTTTTACAAACATTTGAAAAGTCCATTCCCGCTTCTGTTAAAATTGCTTTTAAGTTATACATTACCTGATGTGTTTCATCTGTAATATTACCTAAAACCATTTCTCCATTTTCGGCTTTTTTAGCTACTTGTCCGCTAACAAATAACATATTCCCATGCATTACAGCGTGACTATACGGACCAATTGGTGCAGGTGCATTTTTTGATGTAATTACTTTTTTCATTTTAT
>JAEUTT010000441.1 GCA_016787165.1 Bacteroidia bacterium
CCCCCCACCATTAACCAATAGCTAAGTACTAAAAAAATGAAAAACTTAAAAATTGTATTTATGGGTACTCCTGAGTTTGCAGTAGCATCTCTTGATATACTAGTACAAAACAACTATAATATAGTTGGAGTGGTTACTGTTCCTGATAAACCAGCAGGCAGAGGACAACAACTACAACAATCGGCAATAAAAAAATACGCTTTAGAAAAAGGATTGAACATATTACAACCCGAAAAATTAAAAGCAGAAGAATTTTTAAATCAGTTACGAGCATTAAATGCCGATTTACAAATAGTAGTTGCTTTTAGAATGCTCCCCGAAGTGGTTTGGAATATGCCAGCATTGGGAACATTTAACTTACACGGCTCATTACTTCCTCGATACCGTGGCGCTGCGCCTATTAACTGGGCGGTAATAAATGGTGATAAAGAAACTGGCGTATCTACTTTTTTTCTTACGCATCAAATTGATACCGGAAAAATTATATTCAGAGAAAAAACACCTATTGATGAAAATGAAACAGCAGGAGAAATTCATGACCGCCTGATGATAATAGGTGCGCAATTGGTTTTGAAAACAGTGCAAGCCATCGAAAAAAATGAATATCCACAAATTGATCAAACAGAACTAATAGCAAAAGGAGAAGAAGAAAAACATGCCCCTAAATTATATAAAGAACATTGTAAAGTAAATTGGGATAATACAGTAAATACAATTCATAATTTAATTAGAGGATTAAGTCCTTACCCCACTGCCTTTTCCGACTTAGTTTCACCCGAAAACATTACTTATTCGGTAAAAATATTCAAAACAAGTAAAGAACTCGCATCCCATAGTCATGCATTTGGAACAGTAGAAACCGACTCAAAAACTTACCTAAAAGTAGCTGTTAAAGATGGATTTATACATCTTTTGGAAATTCAATTAGCCGGAAAAAAACGTTTATCAGTGAGTGAATTTCTGCGTGGTTTTCAGCTGAACAACAAGTGGAAACTATTGTAAAACAAGCAATTACAAACGATCCGCATAAAAGCTACCATACCAACCATCACACGTCATTCAGTAGCTGTAGTTCTATTATATATATATGTTCGGATAAATGCTTTTCTGAAACATCACTATAAGTAGTTATACAGGCATAGTTATTAACAAAAACACTATTTATCAACAAAACTAAAGATTTTCAAGTCTGAATGTTCTACGAATAGGGAATTGTACTAATTTTGTGCTGTTCAATAAAAAAATTAATGTTTAACCCTTAAAAAACTAAATCAAAATGAACAAAGCAGAATTAGTTGATGCTATTGCATCAGAATCAAAATTAACTAAAGCTGATGCACAACGTGCATTAGATGCATTCGTTAACGCTACAACAAAAGCACTTAAAAAAGGTGACAGAGTTGCGTTAGTAGGTTTCGGATCTTTCTCAGTTACTAAAAGAGCTGCAAGAACTGGTCGTAACCCACAAACTGGTAAAGCTATTAAAATTGCTGCTAAAAAAGTAGCTAAATTTAAAGCTGGTGCTGAGTTAGCGAAAGCAGTTAACAAATAGTCATCAACTACCAAAATAAAAAAGGTTTCGATTAAATTCGAAACCTTTTTTATTTTTATAAAACTCTAACGATTACGTATTAAAGTAATTTATCAATCATCATTTTCATCTCTATTTTTTTACCTCAAAAACAGCCTTCAAATTTATTCCTGATTTTCATCAGTTTTGTTGTCTATTTTTAGCTGTTTGTCGAGAAAAACGAGGGGATGGATATTAACCATAAAATGTTAATCAATTTTTTCAAGAGTATAATATAAATTGTTACTTTTGCACTCGATTTTAAAATATATACTAATCTATATTCTATAAAAATGTCACAAACAATCGGTAAAATTGCACAAGTAATTGGTCCTGTAATTGACGTAACCTTTGAAGGTGGAGCTCAATTGCCAAATATTCTTGATGCCTTGGAAGTAGTAAAGCCAAATGGTCAAAAAGTAATTCTAGAAACACAAAAGCACATTGGTGAAGATACCGTGCGTACTATCGCAATGGATTCATCAGATGGTTTATACCGTGGAATGCCAGTTTCAAACACAGGAGCTGCTATCACAATGCCGGTTGGTGATCAAGTAAAAGGTCGTTTATTCAATGTAGTTGGAGATGCTATTGATGGTATTCAAGCTACTGACAAAAAAGGTGGTGCTTCTATTCACCGTATGCCTCCAAAATACGAAGATTTATCTACTTCAACTGAAGTACTTTTTACAGGTATTAAAGTAATCGACCTTTTAGAACCTTATGCAAAAGGTGGTAAAATTGGATTGTTTGGTGGTGCCGGTGTAGGTAAAACAGTATTAATCATGGAATTAATTAACAACATTGCAAAAGGATACGAAGGCTTATCTGTATTTGCTGGTGTTGGTGAGCGTACTCGTGAAGGAAATGACTTATTACGTGAGATGATTGAATCAAACGTTATTAAATATGGTGAAGAATTCAAACACTCAATGGAAAGTGGTGGATGGGATTTAACAAAAGTAGACATGAAAGAGTTAGAAAAATCTCAAGCTACTCTTGTATTTGGTCAAATGAATGAGCCTCCAGGAGCACGTGCTCGTGTAGCATTATCAGGATTAACAATGGCAGAGTATTTCCGTGATGGTGATGAAAAATCTGGTGGACGTGATATCCTTTTCTTTATTGATAACATTTTCCGCTTTACACAAGCAGGTTCTGAGGTATCTGCCCTTTTAGGTCGTATGCCATCTGCAGTAGGTTACCAACCAACACTTGCAACAGAAATGGGATTAATGCAAGAGCGTATTACATCAACCAAACGCGGTTCTATTACATCGGTACAAGCAGTTTATGTACCTGCCGATGACTTAACAGATCCTGCTCCGGCAACTACATTTGCCCATTTAGATGCTACTACCGTATTAAATCGTAAAATTGCAGAGTTAGGTATTTATCCTGCAGTAGATCCATTGGATTCTACTTCACGTATCTTAACTCCTGCTGTATTAGGTGAAGCACATTATGGTACTGCTCAAAAAGTAAAAACAATTTTACAACGTTATAAAGAGTTACAAGATATCATTGCCATTCTTGGTATGGATGAGTTAAGTGAAGAAGATAAATTGGTTGTACACCGTGCAAGACGCGTTCAACGTTTCTTATCTCAACCTTTTCACGTTGCTGAGCAATTTACTGGCTTAAAAGGTGTATTTGTTTCTATCGAAGATACCATCAAAGGATTTAATATGATTATGAATGGTGAAGTGGATGAATATCCAGAAGCAGCATTCAACCTTGTAGGTACTATTGAAGATGCAATTGAAAAAGGTAAAAAGATTTTAGCTGAATCGAAATAGTCATTCGTATATAGTTATTAGTCTGTTAATTTCGACTAATACATCATAAAACTAAAGACTTAAGACTAAAAAAACAAGACTAAAAAATGAAATTAGAAATAATAACTCCGGATAAAAAAGTGTACAGTGGTGATGTTACATCAGTAAAATTACCAGGAGCCGAAGGTTCTTTCGGAATCATGAATAATCACGCTCCTATTATTGCTACCTTAAAAAAAGGAACAGTAAAAGTAACTG
>JAEUTT010000467.1 GCA_016787165.1 Bacteroidia bacterium
GTAAAATACGATAACAGCCCTTATTCCTGACCAACCCTAAACACCTTGCAGAAGTGGCTTATTGCCCTTAAATCGGCTAAAAATCGCTGAATTTGGGCTTCTTTCAATTCTTCAGGGCTTTCGTTGGTTATTTGGTTCGAACAGGGTAAATTTGAGCCCGCCAGTTCAATTTCAAAGTGAACCAAAAGCCTTTAAAACGTATGTTTTAAAGGCTTTTTTGTTTTCGCACATATCAAAGAAAACCACCAAATAACATTAAACTGGTGAGTCATTCGGTGAGTAAAACAAACAGCAAAAAAGACTCACCAGAAACATCTACTTCTCTTTATTATCAACCTGTTCAGAATTTGAACATCTTGTTTGGCGCTGATTGTAAATCTACATTAAAATATCACCATATGAATTTAATAGCTATGAGTTAAGATGTCCTGTTATGGCAATAATTGGAACGTGCAGAGTAAAGGATATTGTGTCACAAAAGCCGACAAAATTATGGAATGAATACTCTAACAGGTTTGGAATAGATAGGAAAAGGTACTTTGAATATTATGAGGGCAAAGAGGTAGCTGTGGGTATATTTTTAAAAGACAAGAAAAAACTGACAAAGTCTATTTCATTAACGGAACTTAGAAAACTTATTTCGGGTTTTCATCCACCCCAAACATTTAGATATATTAAGGAACCTTTATTGCTTAGAAAAATATCTGATAAGTAAATTTAGAAATGGCTAAATGCATATTTTGTTTAACAACTGAAGAAACAGTTTTTAATACTAAAGAACACATAATCCCAGAGTCCTTAGGAAGTGGGGATTGGGCAATTCTGAGAGAAGGTTTATTCTGTGATAAATGTCAAAATATATTTGGATCATCTATTGAACAACAGGCACTTGGTGTTTATCCTCTCTCGAACTTCAGAACTATATTTGGAGTTCCAACAAAAAAGGGTAAAGCTCCTTGGTTTTCTTATTGGGAAGGAAAACTTATTTCTGGTGGTGAGTCCGGAAAATTAATTTATGAACCAACCGACTTTTTCAAAGAAGCATTTGAGAGTGGTCGCAAGACTCTTACCATTATTCCAGCCATGCCTGATAAATCAGACATGGTTTTAAGAACTCTTTTAAAAATAGGTTTGGAAACATTTGCCGCTGATGTTGAAACTGGAGAAGAGATTTACTCGAGTAAATTTGATGCCGCAAGAAAATACGCTCTTATGGGTCAAAAGGAGAATAAGTGGTTCTATATTCAAAACGAGGATATTAAACAGTTAAACTATTATTTAAAGGGGATAACAGAAAAGGAATGGTGTGAAAATTTCTTTTGTGATGTGCACGAGGAAGGCGAGTTAGTGTATTTACATCTAAAATTACTTTATTTAGATTTTATTACGCCATTAAATGACAATGTGCAAATTGATGAAAAAATTATTTCAACATTTAAAGAGCCTGAATGCAGAGTTGTTTGGGTTTAATATTTTTGTGGAGCCACGCATAAGCCTCATCAAAATCAGAAAATATTTGTTGATAATATCCATGTTTACATCAAAGTGAAATATTCACTAAATACCTAATTCGTGGTATAGGAACTAACCAATCATTGTATACTTTTGTTGTTTAGAATCAATCTAAACAAATAATTTGTCACTAACAAAACCAATAAGCGTAGTTATTGCGGACACAGCCTTTATCATTAGAAAAGGGTTGCGAACTCTTGTACAAGAAAGTGCAGATTTTGAGTACTTAACAGAGGTAGCTGATGCTAAAAGCTTAGAAGAAGCATTATTACAACATAATCCAAATGTTTTAATAGTGGATCATTGTTGTGATGATTGTTTTTCGTTAAAGGTTATTCAAAAAATAAAAACAGATTTTCCAAAAACAAATGTTTTGGTAATATCCCACGAAAAATCTATTGAAGAAATTAGAAAAGTTATTGGGATTGGAATAAAAAATTATCTTTTAAAAGATTGTGACGAGAAAGAAATTACCGATGCAATTTACTGTTGCTCCAAAGGCGAAAAATATTTTTGCGGTCAAATAATAGATGTTCTTTTGGAAAAGGAGATTTCAGCTAAAGAACACTGCGAAACTGGAGGTATAACGGAAAGAGAACTTGAAATAATAAAACTGCTTGTTTCCGGAAAACGCTCCAAAGAAGTAGCCGACTTTTTATGTATTAGTCATTACACAGTAAATACTCACAAAAAAAATATCTATAAAAAACTTGGGATTAACCATAGTTATGAGTTAGCCCAATACGCCCTTAAAACAGGGTTAATGAAATAACGCATGCCTCTTTTGCATTACTTTACCTACTAATTTTTAGGTACTCCAATCACTTCAATTAAGTAGTAAAATTTACCACCTATTCTGTATTGCAGAAAGCTTCACTCCACCGCATCTTTGCAAAGTTAATTTAGAATCAATCTAAACAAAAAAGCAAATGAAAAAAATATTACTTACAACTTCATGCATAATAGCATTACTTGCTGCAAAGGCACAAGTGGTTATCGACACAGTATCTCTTGGTGCAGGATACGCAAATCAAAAATGGTACAGCTTACAAAATGATGAACAAGGCTCTGCACCAAAAAATAATTGGGACATAGCTTTTGATGTTGGAGGGTTTGGCACTTCAATTCACATCAACTCAATAATAGGCACCATGTTATGGACTTATCCTTCAGCAGACACTTCAGGATGGGCATCATTAGATACTACGGGAATAAACACATGGACACCAAAATACAACAGTGATACTACATGGACTATTGGTGCATTTGATAAAGGTGCCGTTTTATCCAATCCAAATGATGTAGGTTGGGGAATTTACAATTCCATTACACACATCGTAACTGGAGATTCTCTTTTTGTAATAAAACTTTCGAGCGGTGCTTACAAAAAATTAAGAATCATTGACCTTTCAGGCGGAGGATACAATTTTAAATATGCAGATTTGAATGGAAGTAATCTTCAAACTCAATTTCTACCGAAGTCAACCTACACAGGAAAAAACTTTGGCTATTTTTCATTACAAACCAATACAGCACTTAATAGAGAGCCTGTTGCATCTGCCAATTGGGATTTGTTGTTTACACAATACACAGCATTTATTCCAACACCATACACAGTAGCAGGAGTTTTGTCTAATAAAGGAGTAAAAGTAGCACAAGCAGATAATGTAAGCAGTCCAAGCACTTATAACAATTGGTCAGCACATTCATTCATTACACCAATTAATGAGATTGGTTATGATTGGAAAGCATTTGCAAGCACATGGCAATTGGTTCAGGACACAGTTTACTTTGTTCAAAGTAAGGCAGGCGATATTTGGAAATTGCGATTTACAGGTTTTGGAGGAAGTGGTAACGGAAATTATATCTTCTCAAAGGAAAAATTAAGTTCAGTTGGAATAACTGAAATCGATGGAAATCTTTCTGCATCTATTACTGTTTACCCAAATCCGGCAAACGGAGAAAATGTGACATTGATTTACA
>JAEUTT010000470.1 GCA_016787165.1 Bacteroidia bacterium
ATTTCTTTTCCATCACTCCCTTGTGCTTTGATGATGTAATAATAAGCGCCATCTTCAGCCGCATTGCCATTTATTCTACCATCCCAGCCAAGTGTTGTAGATGGTGTGCCACTCCATGTAGCAATTTTTTTACCCCAACGATTATAAATTTCACCTTCTATTTTTGAAACTCCATTTGTACGCACAAAGAAAACATCATTTATACCATCACCATTGGGTGTAAATACATTTGGCACTTCTAATACAATTTCGTCAAACACAAAAATGGTAAATGTAGTTGTGTCTGCACACGCAGGATTATTATTGTATGCAATTAATGTAACTGTATATAAGCCTTCTTGTCCGTAGGTTGTACTTGGATTTGTTAATATTGAACCAGAACCATTATCAAAATCCCAAACGTAATTTGTTGCACCGGTAGTTGTGTTTGTAAAGTTTACAATTAATGGATGAACACCTGAAGGAGGTGTAGCTGTAAATGCAGCATTTACTCCTAACACTTGGTTTATTGTTACATTTTGTGTTGCAGCACATCCACTTGCATCTGTAACAGTAATTATATAGTTACCTGCTACTAAATTTGTAAATGTGTTAGAGCTTTGTGAAGCACCTCCGTTTAATGAATACGTAAATGGAGCATTTCCACCTGTTATTGCACCTGTTGTGATTGAGCCATTATTGCTACCACATGTTTCAGAAACAATAGTAGAGTTTCCAATGCTCAATGCATTAATTACATTAATAGTAATTGTAGCAGTAGCTGTGCAACCCAAAGCTGTTGAGGTTGTAACAGTATAAGTTGTTGTGCTTGTTGGAGATGCTGTTGGACTTGCAACAGTTGAACTGCTTAAACCTGCAGATGGACTCCAAGAATAAGTAGCACCACCAGTTGCATTTAACTGAGTTGAGTTTCCGGCACAAATACTAGAATTTGTAGTACTTGCTGTAGCTACAGGAACAGGGTTAACTGTTACTGTTACTTGCGATGTTGCAGAGCAAATGCTACTTGTTACAGTTACCGTATAGGTTGTTGTAGTTGTTGGAGAAGCCACAGGATTTGCTATTGAGGCATTACTTAAACTTGCTGATGGCGACCAAGAGAAAGTTCCTGCACCATTTGTAGTTGCATTTAAAGTAGTGCTTTGTCCCTCACAAATACTGGTATTGTTTCCGGCATTTGCCGTAGGCACAGGCTGAACGATTACACTTACAGTATCTGTATTTGTACAACCATTTAATCCTGTTCCAACAACTGTATATAATGTTGTTGAAGTAGCAGAAGAAATTGGTGTAGCAATATTAGGATTGTTTAATGATCCTGCCGGAGTCCACACATAACTGTTTGCTCCTGTTACAGAAAGATTAGCTGTAGAACCTGAACATATTAATAAAGTTGCACCTGCGTCTACAAGTGGTAATGGATTTACAGTAATGGTGATAGAAGTAGTATCTGCACAACCTGAAGCAACATCATTTCCAATTACAGTATAAGTAGTTGTAGATGTAGGTGTAGCGATAGGGTTTGCAATAGTAGTACTACTTAAACCTGTTGCCGGTGACCACACATAAGAAGTAGCTCCTGATACACTTAAATTAGAAGATGTTCCAGCGCAAATAGTACTGCTAGTTGCCGTAGCACTAATATTAATCCCATTTAATACAACAGTAATTGTATTTGAATTTATGCATCCATTTGCATCTGTACCCACAACAGTATAGGTAGTTGGGTTAAGTGGTGTTGCAATTGGATTTGAGATGGTACTATCATTTAAAGATGCTCCAGGAGACCAAACATAATTTTGTGCTCCTGTGCCTGTTAAAGTGGTACTTCCACCGGGACAAATGCTAATATTATTTCCAGCACTAACAGTAGGCAATTGATTTACTGTTAAAGTCATTGATGAAGTTGAAGTACATCCTGCTGTATTGGTAACAGTAACAGTATAATTTGTTGTACTTGTTGGATTTGCCACGGGATTTGAAATCAACGGGTCGCTTAAACCTGTTGAAGGACTCCATGAATATGTGCCTCCTCCTGTTGCATTTAATGTTGTATTTAAGCCAGTACAAATAGCTGTATTTGCACCTGCACTTACAATTGGCAGAGCATTTACCTGAACTGTAACTGTATCTGTAGTTATACAACCGGTAGTTGCATCATCAATGGTTACAGTATACGTTGTTGTTGTTGTTGGCGAAGCAATAGGATTAGCGATGGTTGTGCTACTCAAGCTAGGAGATGCATTCCATGTATAAGTTGTACCTCCTGTAGCTGCTAAAGTTACAGTTGTTCCGGCACAAATACTTGTAAACGTACCTGCATCAGCATTTCCGTTTGAAACAAAAACAGTAGCTGTATCTGTTCCTGTACAACCTATCGCATCAGTAATTGTTAAGGTATAAGTTGTTGTGGCAATAGGTGAAGCAGTTGGTGATGTTAATGTAGCATCATCCAATGTAGCTGCAGGAGACCATAAATAAGTACCCGCTCCATTTCCACTTAATTGAATATTATCTCCCATACAAATTGCTGCTCCAAAACCAGCATCAGCAAAAGGTGCAGGATTAACAGTAATAGTTACAACATCCGAACCAGAACAACCTAAAGCATCTGTTACATTTAAAGTATATGTTGTAGTTGTGGTAGGCGAAGCTATAGGATTTGGAATAGTAGGGTTATTTAATCCGGTAGCAGGGATCCAAGTATACGTTACTCCACCAGGAGCAAAACCATTTAACATAGTAGATGAGTTTTCACAAATGCTTGTTGGGGGACCAGCCATAACAGCTAAATTACTTGAGAAAACAACAACTGTATCCGTGTTGTTTGCACCACTACCAGTTGGATTACAACCATTTGGCCCGATCACCTCAGCATAATAATATTGAGGCGATGTTACCGGGGTAACGTTAATTGTTGGCCCTGTACCAATTAAAGTATTAGCCGGTAAAATATACCAGTTGATTGTATATGTAGCCGGACCATTAGGTGTAAAGCGCGTTCCTTCGTTATTTGCTGTCCATTGTGTATTATTACGTCCTGGGACTACAACAGCTGCAGTCCCTGTCGAATTATGTAAGCCATGAACTGCATTTCCACTGTTCCATGTAGTACACAATGACTTATTCAATATGTGCGTTTCAATAATATTGGTTGTTTCATAAATAATTATCTGACTTGAATACAATTGACCGGTGCATGAAAACATAGGAACATTGTTCCAAGAAACCGACAATCTTCTAAATGGTGCAGTACCGTATACTTGGTAACGAACAGTCCCTCCTACACCTGGATTAATATCTTGCCATGGCCCCATAATAGTATTCATCGGTGCTGTTCCAGCATTTGTAGGGATAGGCGTAGTAACCCATGTTGACGTTTGTCCAGCACTAAAACCTATCCAATTATTAGAACCAATAATAAATTGAGTATAGCTATTTCCATAATAACAAAAAGTAAAGCCGATTGGCAAAAAACCTGTTTGAGAGTCGTCAGTTAAACTAACAGATGTCCCTGCGGTTAGTGGATCGGGAGCATAAGCAATACTTGAAATTGCATAGTTAGTAGTAGGTAAACTACCCGGTGCTCCTGGGCTACCAGCAGGGATTACTGTGGCTGTTAAAGCGGCCGAACCACCACTACATACGGTTGAAACTTCTGGTTCTGCATCTATTGCTTGTGCACTTATAGTGTGCATACTAAAAATGCTTGCTGCTATTAAGAGAATAAACTTCTTCATTATTTCTTTTCTAATTTTCTGGTTTTAACGAGTACAAAAATACTAAAATATCATAAACTATCGAGCTAATTTGATAGTTCCTTTTCGCTCGTATTTTTTACCGCCTATCCCTTCTGCATTTACAATATAATAGTACTTTCCTTCTTGAACATTTATGCCATTTTTATCTTTTCCATCCCATTTTCCTCCTACCACATTTGATTCAAACACTATTTTTCCTGAAAAATCGAAAACTGTTGCTTTCATATATTTCAGATTTTCTCCATTAAAAGGGAAATAATCGCGATCGCCATCGCCATTTGGAGTAAATGATTCTGGTATATCCGACAAATTGGAGTTTCCGTAAACTTCTATTTTAATACTATCGGCAGTAGTTTTTCCATCAGCAGTTGTAGAAGTTAAAATAACGGTATAAATACCTGGTATGTCGTAAACATGGAAAGGGTTTAACTTGTTTTTTTCTTTTTTTCCATCTCCAAAATCCCAATTATTGATT
This sequence comes from Bacteroidia bacterium, assembly GCA_016787165.1. Lineage (GTDB taxonomy): Bacteria > Bacteroidota > Bacteroidia > 2-12-FULL-35-15 > 2-12-FULL-35-15 > 2-12-FULL-35-15. Next base: position 4,237 of record JAEUTT010000470.1, read on the forward strand.
CTTCCATTTCCTTTATTTGAAAAGTCTACAATCAAAGGAACTGTTCCAGACACAACACTTGGAGTAATTAAGGCTATTTTTTCTTCTTTTAATTCTTTAATTAAATTATCAAATTTTTCTTTGTCTTGAGTTTTAGATTTTACTTGAGAAACCGGTTTTGTTTTAGCTACGTCAACCATACTATTATCGTTGCTATCGCTCAAAGCTGTAACAACTTTATTTGCAGGCGTCTCCTCAATAGGAGTTTCAGCTGTTTTATTAGTTTCAACAATAGGCAAAACCTCTTTTTTGGTTGTATTGCCAGTCCAGTTCATAATCATAACAGTACCAATTACGGTTGCTGCCGATGAAGCAATACCAATCAATGTGTTTGTACCAATTTTATTAATCATCGCCTTGATAAATACTCCAATACCTGCACCTTTCAGTGCTGTTTGGACGTTATCCCATGTTTGAGGCCTTACATCTGCTTCAAAATTTTCAAATGATTCTTTGAATAAATCCTCTATATCATCGTGTTTTTTCATAGTCGTCTTCTTTCTGATGGTATTAATTTTTGCAAATACATTTTCGCTCTTGAATACTGAGATTTTGATGTTCCTTCTGATATTCCAAGCATATCGCCAATTTCTTTGTGCGAATAGCCTTCAATTGCATAAAGGTTAAAAACCGTTTTAAATCCCGTAGGAAGCGTTTGTATTATATTTAGTAAATCTTTGGCTGCAAAGTTTTCAGTAATATGATTTGTTGAGGGGAGCATAAACTCAACACTTTCCAGCTCTATATTTTGTTTCAGTTTTTTGTTTTTTCTAATATTTGTAAGTGCTGTATTCACCATTATTTTTCGTATCCAGCCCTCCAAAGAACCGGTTCCTTTAAATGCTTCAATATTTTGAAATACACTTACAAAAGCATTTTGTAGCACATCCTCTGCCTCCTCGTGATTATCAGCATAACGCAAACAAACACCCATCATTTTTCGTGCAAACTTTTCGTACAAATGCTTTTGAGCAATTGCATTCTTTTGAATACAGCCTTGTACTATTTGCTCATCTGTCATAACTTGCCTCTGTTGTGTTAGATGCAAAGTTGCAACATTTGGTTGCACTGTAAAAGTTTTTTTTAGATTTTATTAACAAACGCTTTCATATACCGCAAAACAGTAGGACATTTGAGCTATGGCTAAAAAATTTATTAGAAAAAAGCAGGGGGTTAAAAAGAGTTATCTTTTTGAGGAAATACTAAAAGTATTGGCCGCTAATCCAAACAAGGCACTCAATTACAAGCAAATTGCTGCAGATTTAAACATCACCGATCATTCACAACGATTGCTCATCAATGCAATATTGGAAGAATTAAAAACAAATAACAATGTAACTGAACCGGAAAGAGGAAAATTTAAGCTGAAATCAATTGATAAGTTCATTACCGGAAAAGTAGACATGACAAGCTCTGGAACAGCTTATGTTGTTTCCGAAGAAACTGAAAGTGATACGTTTATTTCACAACGTAAAACATTAAATGCACTGCATGGTGACTTGGTTAAAGTTAAACTTTATCCTACACGAAAAGGAAAACAAGAAGGTGAAATTATTGAAATTGTGGAACGATTAAAAACAGAATTTGTTGGGACAATACAGCTTTCACCCAAATTTGCATTTTTAGTTCCAAGCAATAACCGAATTCATGTTGATATTTATATCCCCCTCGAAAAACTAAACGGAGCAAAAGATGGGCAAAAAGCCATTGCTCGTATTGTTGAATGGGGCAAAAATAGTGTAAATCCTATCGGAGAAATTATTGAAGTATTAGGAAATGTTGGCGATAACAATACCGAA
>JAEUTT010000471.1 GCA_016787165.1 Bacteroidia bacterium
TCCAAAGCTGATAAAGTTTTTAAACTTTTCTTTGCGCTCTTGTTTTTTCCAATAGTTGTTAAATTCTTTTTGAATATCATAAAAATTAACAGAGGGGTTCTCCATTTTTTTTACCCAGTTTTGAGAAAATAAAACAACAGAATTACTTACAATAAGTAAAATGGTAATATGTTTTTGTAGCATTTGATTTAATATTTTCTACAAGATAGAAAATATTATTTTTTTTGACGAATAAAATTCTGTTTTTATTTAGTAATTGATACTGAAGTATTAGACTTAATCATGATAAAATCATTCATAAAATACCCATTTCCAATGTCAAAATCGGCCACCGATTTGATGGTAAAACCATTTTTAAAGTAAAAATTAATGGCTTTAAAATTTTGTCGATTTACTGTTAGCTCAATTGTTTTGGCATTTTTTAAATCCTTTTTAAGGAGGTGGTTAAATAGGGTGGAACCAACTCCTTTTCGGTGTTCATTGGTGTCGACATAAAATTTATGAAGAAAATAATTTTGATTGTCATTAGTGCTAATAGCAATGTATCCAATAGCTGCTTGATTGGAATCATAAACGATGGTATACTGTTGTCCTTTTTTCATTTGTTGTTGAATGCTTTTGATAGAATACATTTTTTCTAACATGTATTCTATTTGCTCCATACTAATGATAGAAGAATAATAATTTTTCCAGATTTTAGTTGCAAGTAATGCAACTAGTTCTGCATCTTTTTCGGTGGCTTGTTTGTAGTTTAATAACATGTTTTTTAAAGATTAATCCAGTTTTCAATCATTACTTTTCCATAATCCGTTAAAATACTTTCGGGATGAAACTGAACAGAATGAATATTGTAGTGTTTATGCCTCATGGCCATTATGTTATCGTTATCGTCTACTGCTGTACATAATAATTCATTTGGTAATGAATTTTTGTCAACTACCCAGGAATGATACCTTCCAACATTTATTTTTGCTGGAATGTTTTTAAAAAGATAGTCATGCTCTATTATTTTGAGTCCACTTTTTATACCGTGATGTACTTTACTTAAGTTTAATAATGAGCCTCCAAATGCTTCTGCAATTGCTTGATGACCTAGACATATACCAAGAATAGGTTTAGTGGTGTAATATTTTTTTATCAGTTCAATTAACACACCTGCATTGGAAGGCAATCCTGGTCCTGGTGATAATATAATGCGATCATAATTTTTTACCTGCTCAATTGATAGTTCATCGTTTCGTTTAATATCAACTATTGCTTGGGAACATACAGCTTCCACATAGTGTGATATATTGTAGGTAAAACTGTCGTAATTATCAAGTAGTAAAATATTCATTGTAGGTTTACTTCACAAAAAGTTGCTCCAATAGAGATGTGTTTTTAGTCCAGTTGTATTTTTCAAGAATAAAATGATATCCATTATTGGCAATTGTTTCAAGCTTGTGCTTATCATTTAATAGCTCAACAATATAGTTTGCATATTCTTGTGGAGTGTTTGCTACCATAATTTGTTCGTTATGCTTTGCATTAATGGCATTGTTTGCTATTGTTGATGTAACGCAAGGTATTTTCATGGCCATTGCTTCCAGTAATTTGTTTTGTAAACCTATACTTATTTGCATAGGAGCCACCAATATTTTTGATTGAGCATAATTTTCGCGTATGTCATCTACCCATCCGCTTACTATTATTTTATCTGATGCTAATGCTTTTACTTTTTCATTTGGACTAGCACCTGATAGCAATAGTTTTGTTTGAGGTAATTTTTGCCAAACAAGAGGCATTATTTTTTGAGCTAAGTATTCGGCACTTTCAATGTTTGGTGGGTAATTCATATTGCCATTAAAAAGCAATTCAAATTTCTTCTCCATTATCATTGGTTTAAAAAAATAAATATCTACACCATTAGGGATAACTTTAATTTCCCCTTTTTTAGGATGAGGAATAAACATTTTATCCTGCTCAGAGATAATAATTTTATTGTCGAAATAATTAAAAATTTCGTTCTCGTATTTTAAGAGTAAGCGATGTTCGTACGCTAAAATCGGTTTCATGTAAAAAGGATCTGATTTTTTTCTTCGTTCAATTCCTTTTGAAAAAACATCCATATAGTCTAATGTTTTTTTTATGTTTTTATGCTTTTTAACGTATTCGGTAGTTCTGATTAGCTGACAATAAATATGATTAGGCTTCTCCTTTTTAATATATGCATCCAGTTGTTTTTGTATTTTTTTTGAATAAAAATAACCAACTTGAAAAGGAATCATTCTAAAGATGCTAGCTAATAAATTAAATAGGATGTTTAGTTTAGATAAAGGAACTACTTTAATGGATGTGCAATATTTTTTTAATTCATCTATTGATTCTTTGCTAAGCGAAGTGTCGTTTATTGCAAACAGCGCAATTTTATTGTTTTTTGAAAGCTCCTTGATTTGGTTATACGCTCTTAATTTATCCCCTTTTTCGAGCGGATATGGAAATCGAGAAAGTATAACCAATAGTTTCATTTAGTTCAAAAGTGTTTTGTAAAAATCAGAAAGCTCTGTACATATTTTTTTGTTATCGTATTTTTGTTCAACTAGCAAGCGAGCATTTTTACCTATATTTTCGGAGAATGATTGATTTGAAACACATTTGTTAATTGCATCAATAAATTCTTTTTCTGTATTGGCAATGAGTATATTTTTGCCATTTTCATAGTCAATACCCTCAGCTCCAATAGCAGTAGAAATAATTGTTTTTCCCAATGCCATTCCTTCAATTATTTTTACTCTCATTCCTCCGCCTGATGAAAGCGGAACTAGCATGATTGATTTTGAATTAATAAACTTTTGAGCATCTGCAACTTCTCCTTCAATGATTACATTTTGCATTTTAAAATCCAAGAGCCATTGAGGCATATTACGACCTGCCAAATATAAGTTTAGTTGAGGATTTGTTTCTTGAATTTTCATCCAAACGGTATCTAAAATCCATTTTATTCCAGCTGCATTTGGCATCCAGTCCATAGCACCTAAATGAAATATAGATGGAAA
>JAEUTT010000480.1 GCA_016787165.1 Bacteroidia bacterium
AGTGTTGCTAAATGAAACAACTAATCCAGAACTTAAAAAGGTTTTACGTAAGGCTGAATCACATCGAAAGGCAAGATTTTTAGGTTTTTTAGCATTTCCAGTTGGGCTTGCAGGGCTAATAGCTGCAGGCTTTACAGAAGAGCCTGGTGTGGCTGTAATAGGTGCAATAGGAGTTGGTGTATGTGTAGGGATTTCTACTTCTAGTTATACTAAGCAAAAAGAAAGTGTTCAGAAAGCAATTCGGTTATATAATCAAGGTATGAATGAATAATTAAATCACAAATCAAAAAAATAGAACAAATAAAACAAATCAAAAAATAAAATAAATGAAAACAAATGAAAACAAATGAAAACCAATTATTGCAGAACGAAGAAAGTACTTCTGCAACCAATGAAAAAACTTCGGTTGAAAATTTATTGTTATTTATTCGACTGAAGACCTTCGAAAAGTTGAATAGTTTATCTTTTCAGTTGTATGCAGTCTTGTTTAATGTAAAAAAAAGGTCATTATTAGCCATGGTGTTGCTATTGGGACTAAATTTAACAGCACAAGAAAGTGCCATTAATTCAAAGCCATTGGCTACAATACTTACTATTGATACAAAAGGAATCAATGAAACACCAGTACAAATGGCAAGCATGGTTAGAGTTGAATTAGAAAAATTAAATCTGTTTCAAGTAATGGATATTTATGATGTAAATTATATGGCCGAAAAAAATAAAATAAATATTAATAATTGTTATGGGAAAATGTGTTTGGTAGAAGTAGGTAAACTTATTAAGTCAGATAAAATGTTTACAGGAAGTGTAGAGCAAATAGGTAAAAATATAATTATAACTTTTCGATTGATAGATGTAACTACTGGTAGTATTGAAAAATCTCATGTAGAAGAGTTTTTGAATTTACCGAATGATTTGCAAAGTATGGTAAAAATTGCAATGGCAAAAATGTTTGGCAAAGAACCACCTGCTGAGCCAATTCAAAAATCATTAAGCCAAAAAAATAGCTTTGAAGATGCAACGAATAATCCTGAGCAATCAAAAGTAAATTTATCAGGGCCACGAATGGGTTTTGTTTATTTTACTGGTGAAGCAGGGAAAGTGTTACAATTACCAAAAGATAAAGGTGGATATAATTCTTATCCTGTATTATTTCAGTTTGGTTATCAGTTTGAAGTTCAATACTTAAATGAAGGAAATAATCAGGCATTGTTTGAATTTTTACCAATGCTTACAGGTTTTAATCAAAATATATTTATTCCTAGTATTACCATTATGAATGGTTTCAGAAATAATAAGTATGGTTGGGAAATTGCTTTTGGACCTACATTTACTGTTGTTCGAAAAGCAGATGGTTATTATGATTCTAATGGCGATTGGTATTTAAAAAACGACTGGAAAGATAATTCTCAAATCAACCCTTATAAAATTGAGCAAAGAATTGACAGTAGAGGGGAAATAGAATTTATGGCTGGATTTATTATTGCTGCTGGAAAAACATTTAAGTCAGGAAAATTAAATGTACCCGTTAATGCATACATTATCCCTAATAAAGATGGTCTTAAAGTAGGAGTGTCTTTTGGATTTAATGCTAAACGAAGATAATATAGAAATGTGTGATTCAAGAATTTTCTTGAATCACACATTTTTTTTAAAATGAAAAATAAAACTTAGCTTTAATACTCCAATTATCGGTTGGTTTTGAACCAAATTGTGTTACTCTCCATATATAATCAATACGAACCACTTTAAATATATTCTCAATTCCTACACTGCACTCTAGATAAGGTTTATTTACACCTTTTAATCCAGTAGGAAAAATAAATTCTGCATTTTTCCTATCCAAATTACCGATAAGTCCTCTTGCAGAAATTACTTCTCGTAATTTTGCTTTCTTGATTAATGGTAGTTT
>JAEUTT010000487.1 GCA_016787165.1 Bacteroidia bacterium
TCAATGGAGAAACTTTGTCGGAAACCAAATGGCACCCAATTAAAATGCATTTCCCAGCAATGTAAATCTCTATAAATATTTACCGAAGTAAGTGTTACCTCCTTACGAGTAAAATCATATCCCGAAGTAACACCTATTTTCCATTTTTTAGTTAAACTTAAATCACCATTTAATGTAACCGATTGAGAAACATTATCTTTTAAGATATAATAATTTTCGGAACCTAAATCTTGTGCTACCACCTGACGATTCAGTTGCATGTTATAATATACATTTACGCTCCAAGGAATACTGTAATCAACATATGCATTCGGATTTCGATTTATGTAATCTAGCTCATCTTGCGTAGCAATTGTACTTGTTCGCGGTTTCTTACTTCCCCCTTCTTTGCTTCTAATATTGGTACTTACCGATAAATTGGCAGATGTTAAACGAGCAATTCGTCCATTACTCCATTCAAACTGCTCTATTCTGTTCCCCACTGAATCTAATTTATAAGGATCGAAAGATGCAATGGTATTTATATCAAACAGATTAAACAATTTGGTTCTTGCATTCATACTAATTGCACTCCACTGATAATTTTTAGCTGCAAGATTATAACTTGCTGATATCCCCAAATTATCTAACAAAGAATTTTTTTTATACACAGCACCCGAATCGGTGCTTATTTTTCGTTTCGCTTCCAACGTATTATTTAAGGTTAATCCTATAACTCCCGAGCGTCCTGCTCCTGGAGAGCCATAAATACCATTTTGAAAAATTGAATATTCTTGAACATCCCCCATTTCATTGTACTGTACTTTTTGATAATAACCATACTGGCTTTGACTAAAATCGGGGCGATAACCCATACTTATAATTGGAGTGGCTACATGCCGAATTTGTTTTAATCGTTTGGATTTAAATAAATAGTCGCCATAAATACGCGTTGTTAACGTTGCATTAGCATTAAACTCATTTGATACTTGAGCTCCATTGATAGTATCTGTAAACACATAGTTCACATTAGGGTCGTAACGTTTTCTGATAGTTTGAAAGTAAACTGTACTAGATGTATTTAATGTAGGAGTCAATGTAAAATGTTTTAATACATTTAAAGAAGTAGAGATGGGAACATTTAAGCGTACACCATTTTTCATTTGCTGAATTGTTTGATTAGTAAACAACAATGAATCATACGTATTAATATCATTTCGAGCATTTGCAGTGGCGCTTACTCCTATTTTATCATACCATTTTGGTTTTATTGCGTTTTTATTTTTAAAAGGATAAATACGGTTCATTGTTAAAGCTAGCTCAGGCAAACTGATGTCCATTTTTTTTGTAATCGTATTTTGATTATGTCGAGCATTGGCCGAAAAATTAAAAGGAGTTCCTGTAAATGATTTTGAATACGAAATATTGGATTGAAATGTATTGGATAAGTAATCGCCAGTTACACCACCATTATACCTATTAAACGAACTACTTCCTGCATTTACATTGGCCGAAAATCTACTCGATGGATGAGCTTTCATATCTTGCTGATGCGACCAACGTATAAAAAAATCATTGCGGATAGTACTGTTTGGCAATTCTCTATCACCATCAATATATCTGCTGTAGCTTGTACTTATGTTTCCATCGTAACGATAACGTTTTTTATAGGTTGAATTAGCCTTGGCACCAAAACTCCCATTTGAAAATATAGTTCCTAATAATGCTAAATCAAACACTTCACTATTACCATAATAAAAACCTCCATCACGTAAAAAAAAGCCCCAATTGTTCGACTCGCCATACATCGGAATAATTATTCCGGATGCTCTACCTTTTTTGTTCGGAAAAAAACCAAAAGGAATCGCCAATGGAGTTGGGATATCGGCTACATACAATACTGCAGGCCCTGTAACTATTTTATCTTCGGGTATAACTTTAATTTTTTTAGCACCAATATAAAAATGAGGATGGTCTAAATCACACGTAGTATACTTGCCTCTTCCTACATAATATGTATTTGCCGAATCTTTTTTAATATCTCTACCATGAATATATCCTTCACCTTGCTGAGTGATTACATCCCTGATTTTTCCTTTTTTAGTTTCAAAGTTAAATGTGATTTGTCCAGCATCATACTTACCATCTTTATTCGAAAAAACAGGCCGCTGAACTTCTTTACCGCTACTATCTTTCATTCCGGCAGCATACACCAAATTACTTTTAAAATCAATTTCAATATATCCTGCCACCAAATGCATATCTTCATAAAATACTTCGGCAT
>JAEUTT010000489.1 GCA_016787165.1 Bacteroidia bacterium
TAGCCTCACTTGTAGGCCATATTTTTCCATTATTTGCTTCATTTAGAGGTGGGAAAGGAATTGCCACTCTCTTAGGAATCATTTTGGCTGTTCATACACAAGGAGCATTAATTTCAATGGGAATATTTGTAACCATTTTATTAATTACAAGCTATGTATCATTAGGCTCAATGATAGCAGCGGTTTCATTTCCGGTGATTGTTATTCTTGTGTTTCAAATAAAAACACCATCACTCATTATTTTTTCGATACTTATAGCTATCATGGTATTAATAACACACCAAAAAAATATTGAACGTTTATTAAGAAAAGAAGAGTCAAAAGCCAAATTAATAAAAAAGAAAAAAAAGAAAAGTGAAAAGCCGATTGAGCACGAAACAGTTGCCTAATATAAATTAACGTTTCTTGGCTTTTTATCTCTACCCTTTCAAATTATATTTGACATCATAAAACACCAACCTTTGCCAAGCATAAAAAATATATATATCCTCTTTTTTATCAGCTTTCTCCCCTTTTGCAATGTATTTTCGCAAAATGTTTCAATAGTTGGAAAAGTATATGATAGAGATAATCCGCAAGCACTTTTAAACAAGTTAATGGTTATTAATAAACGTACCAATATGGGCATTTTTGCAAATGCTGATGGTACATTTAAAATAAGCGCAGAACAAAGCGATACCATTCTTTTTTCTGCTTTAGGCTATTTACAAAAAAAAATATGTTTAGCCGACTCTGCACCTAAAAAAAACTTTTATGTGGATGTAGCATTAAGTAAACTGTACTTTACATTAAAAGAAGTAAGCATTTTTCCTGTTAAAAGTTTAAATGAAATTCAAAAAGAAATAGATAAACTAGGTGTAAAAAGCACCTATATGACAAACGGGTTAGCAGATGCTGTTTCTAGTCCGATAAGCTACTTATACGAACGATTTAGCAAGTTTGAGCGCAGTAAACGACAAGTAGCAGAATGGGAAAATGAAGAGTTAAAAAGAGATGTACTAAAAGACTTATTTAGAGTATATGTAAAATATGATGTAATAGATTTAAGTGATGAAGAATTTGATGCATTTATAAAATACTTAAACCTAAGCGAAGAGTTCATACAAAATGCCACCCAATTTGAGTTAGTTATGGCCATTAAAGGCAAATACGAAAATTTTAAATATAGTTGGAGGTGATCCTATTTATCTTCAATAAAATAAATATTACAGCAAACTTAAAACCAAAATAAAAGCAAACTGTGGAAAATATCCCCCTCTCTGAGGGGGCAGGGGGAGGAAAACGCCTCACACACAAAAATAGTCAAATCTTACATCTGTAATTTTTATCACTCAAAACACACAGTTAAAATTTGTGTACTCAATCTCCATTTATTAAATTGCAATAAAAAAAGCGAGAGTTGCCTCCCGCTTTAGATGTTTTCACAACGGAATAATCCTTATTGTGATTTGCTTTCAAAATGTGATACAAATATATAAATAATTTGATATGAAAAAAATTTTAGGATTGGATATTGGAGTTTCATCTGTAGGACTTTCTGTAGTATACGAAGAAAATAAACAAAAAGAAATAAAAGAATTAGCAGTACGAATAGTACCTGAAGATCCAAATTTTCATGGGAAATTTTATTCAGGTAATACAGCAAGTAAAAACTTAGATAGAACCACAAATAGAGGTATAAGAAGGGGATATCAGCGCTTTCAACAAAGACGTAATAATTTATACAAAACGCTAAAGGAACATAATATGTACCCAAGCGATATTTTATTTAAGCTTCCTACCTATGATTTGTATCAATTAAGAGCAAATGCTGTTACAAAACAAATATCATTAGAAGAATTAGGTCGTGTTTTAATTTTATTAAACCAACGTAGAGGATTTTTAAGTAATAGAAAATCCAATTCGGAAGAAGAAAATTCCACAGATTACAAAAAAAGAATTGCTGAATTACAGCACGAATTAAATGGCAAAACAATAGGGCAACAGTTATTTTCTGAAATTGAAAATACAAAAAATAGCTTTGAAATAATTTTAAGAGAAAGAACATATCTACGAGCATCATATATTGAGGAATTTGATAGAATTTGGGAGTGTCAAAAACAATTTCACGATAAAGTATTAACTGGTGGTGTAAATGAAGATGACAATAAAGGAACATTATATAATACGATACGAAATAAAATTATTTTTTATCAAAGGCCATTAAAAAGTCAAAAAGGATTAGTGTCTAATTGTCCTTTTGAAAAACATCATAAGGCAGTTACAAAATCATCTCCATATTTTGAGGTTTTTAAAATATGGCAACGTTTAAATGATTTGGAGATTACATACGAAAATGGATCAAAAAAAAAACCAACGTTAGAACAAAAACAAGAATTATTTAAGCTATTATTTTTTGGAGAAAAACTAAATAATAAATACAAACTAACTGTTACTGAAATAAAAAGAGTTTTAGGTTTAAAAAGGAATGAGGGTTATTTAAACTTTACAGAACTCGATGGAAGTAGAACCTATTCTATACTTAAAAACGCGTTAATAAAAGCAAATATTAAAACTCCAGAAAATTATTTATTTTTTAACTTAGACAAAAACGATGAAAAAGGCGGTTTAATGGAGTTATGGCATATAACCTACTCTATACCTAATGAAAATGATTTAATTAAAACTATAGAACAAAGATTTAAATTTACAAAAGAGCAAGCGGAAATTATTTCAAAAGAAGTTGGCTACACATCTGATTTTGGCAATTTATCTACTCGAGCAATCAGAAAACTTTTACCTCATTTACAAAAAGGATTAAATTATAGTGAGGCATGTGATGCTGTAAAATATGACCATAGTGGTTATAAAACTAAAATTAAACTAGAAGAAAAATTAAAGCCCATAAAACAAAACAGTTTAAGAAATCCTGTTGTTGAGCAAGTATTAAATCAAGTCGTAAATATTGTGAATCTAGCGATTGATAAACATGGGAAATTTGACGAAATAAGAGTTGAGTTAGCAAGAGAACTAAGAAATAGCGCTAAAACAAGAAAAAATATTACTAACCTAAATTCAAAAAACAAAAAAGAGAATGATAAGGTTAGAGAAATGTTACAAAAAGAATATGGCTACAAGATTGTAAATGGCAGAGATACTCAACGATATAAACTTTGGAATGAAACCGATAAACAATGTTTGTATTGTAGCAACCCTATAACTAAAACAGATTTTTTAACTGGAAATGGAGAAATTGAACATGTATTACCAAAATCTAGGTCTTTTAGTAATAATTCTAATAATTTCATATTAGCCCATAGAAAATGTAATAGTGGGAAAGAGGGTAAAAACCAAATGACGGCTTATGATTTTATGGAATCAAAAGGCAAAGAGACGCTAGAGCAATACATTAAAAAAGTAAATGAATTTTATAAAGACGGAAAAGGATCTATCTCCAAATCTAAATTTGAAAATCTAATGTGCAAAGGAGAAGATATTCCTTCTGACTTTGTGGAACGAATGAAAAAGGATTCACAGTATATCTCAAAAGAAGCAGTAAAAATGCTAAAAAATGTTTGCGAAAACACCTATACAACTACTGGGCAAATCACAGACTTCTTGCGTGAAAAGTGGGAATTGAAAAATGTACTTCAAGAAATTAGTTTTGATAAATACAAAGCCATCGGGCAAATAGAAACTAAAGAATACAAAGACGGTCAAGGCAATATTAAAACTTACGAGGCAATCAAAGATTGGAGCAAACGAGACGACCATCGCCATCATGCAGTTGACGCATTAATTTGTGCATTAACTGACCAAAAAATAATATTTAAGTTAAATAATTTAAATAAAATTTATCAATATCAAAGAGATGCTTTAAGTAATGAAGAATTGGAGAGAATTAAGGCTACTTATGATTTCGAAAAACTAGACATTAAATCGTTCGCTGATTTAATAGA
>JAEUTT010000505.1 GCA_016787165.1 Bacteroidia bacterium
TAACTAATTGCAATTCATCATTATTTACATTTTCTTCTTTCAAACGGTTCATTTCAAAATATATTTCCTTGATTGCATTTGTGCATACATCTACGCCTACTTCGGTAGAAATAAAAAAGTATCCACCATTTTGTAATGATACTAACCCAGAACCAATGCCATAAGTATAGCCTTTGTCTTCACGTATGTTCGACATTAATCGTGAACCAAAGTAACCACCATAAATTGTATTGAGTATTTGCATTCCTTGAAAATCAGGATGTTTTTTATTGAACATGATTTTTCCAATTCGGATGGCAGATTGTAAAGCATCTTTTTTTGTAATTAGTTGTTCGCGTTCATTAATAGTGTTAATTGAAATTGTATTAGGGGTGATTTCGGATTTAGAAGACCAATCGTTTCCACCAAAATGATGTTCTAACAAATGATATACATCATCGTTTATTTTTCCTGCTAGAATAATTTTACAATTGGAGGAAGTGTAGGTTTTTTTATAAAAATCAATTAGATGTGTTTGTTGTATAGCTTCAAAGTCCGATTCTTTTACGTTTATTCCATAAGGATGCTTTTCTCCAAATAATAGTTCAGTAAACCTTTTGCGAGCTACATTAGCTACTTTTTGGTTGTTTACATGAAATTTTTGTTTTTTATTTTGAAGGTGGATTTCAAGTTCTGTTTTCGGAAAAGAAGCTTCTTTAATAATTTGTTCGATAATTGGTAAGGTTGCTTTTAAATGCTTGGTAAGTGTATATAGCACTACTGAAGCGCTATCTTGTGCTACACCTACTTCTAAAAAAGCGCCATAATAATCAATTGCATCAGCAATTTGAGAAGCATTCATGTTGCTTGTACCTTCTTCAAGCATAGAATTAACAGTGGCAGCCTGCAAAGGCATTTTTTGCTGATACATTCCGGCTGAAAATAAAAACTCAATTTTAATTAATTCTTGTGTTCCTGCATTAATAGAATATACGGGAATATTGTTATTTAAACGTTTTTCAGCTGCTTTCATCATTTCAATTTTTTCAATTGCTTTGAAAGCAGGCGCGATTGTTCTGTCTAAAGTGGTCATATTATGCTATTTTGTGCTATTCTTAGCTGTAAAGATAGCTAATTGTTGGGATGTTTTGAATACAAAAAACTTATTCACAATTTTAATATTTTTCCTTGCAGGACATATTAGTTTTTGTATTTTCGTTTTCGGTTTTTTAAATTAAATTATTTTAAAATTATGCATGTAGCAATAGCAGGAAACATCGGTTCGGGTAAAACCACACTTACTACTCTTTTAGCAAAACATTATAAATGGCAAGCTCATTTTGAGGATGCTGATGATAATCCATATTTAAATGATTTTTATGAAGATATGCAACGTTGGTCATTCAACTTACAAGTGTACTTTTTAAATAGTCGTTTTAGTCAAGTGCAACAAATTAAAAATAGTGGCAAAACGGTTATACAGGATAGGACCATTTATGAAGATGCCTATATTTTTGCTCCTAACTTACACTCAATGGGTTTAATGACAACTCGTGACTTTGAAAATTACTTTTCTCTTTTTAAATTAATGGAATCGTTTATTTCTCCTCCAGATTTATTAATTTATTTAAGATCTTCAGTTCCTACTTTGGTAAATCAAATCCAAAAGCGTGGCCGTGATTATGAAAATGCTATTCGTTTAGATTATTTGAAACGTTTAAATGAACGTTATGAAGCATTTATAACTTCATACGAGCAAGAGCATAAAAATGCACGTTTATTGATTATTGATGTGGATAATAATAATTTTCCTGAAAAATCAGAAGATTTGGGTGAAATTATTAATAAAATTGATGCTGAAATTAACGGATTGTTTTAATTCAGAGAATATTTTTTAGTTATACTGTTTTATAAAATAAGCCTTCCGACAGGAAGGTTTATTTTTTTACAGATTATTTAATGCTAATATTTGGCTACTACGAGCTATAATGGAAGTTTCTAATCGTGAATATTTAATCGATAATCTCTATAAAGAATAGAAAGATTTTTATTGTAACAAGGGTCATGTACAATATATTTTTCCCATTTAGATTTAAAAAATGCTACATCTTTTACATGTTGTTTGTAGGATTTTAAAGTTTTTTGTGGATGTCCGCGTGATATTGACTCAAAATGGTATAAATAAACGTGAGGTAAATAAATATTGCGGTAACCTTTGTCTTTTATTTTTAAACAGAAATCAACATCATTAAATTCTACTGCCAGTTGTTCTTCAAAACCATTCACTTCATCAAACACTTCTTTTCTAATCATCAAGCATGCAGCAGTTAATGCGGAGTAATTAGTAATACATTTTAATTGTCCAAAATAACCATCTGCATTTCTATCAAAACCAACAAAAACATGGTCGGCAGCAACACCGCCCATTCCAATTACTACACCTGCATGTTGTATGGTATCGTTAGGGTAAAATAATTTTGCTCCAACTACGCCAATTTCTTTTTGTTGGGCATATTCTACCATTGCCTTCATCCAATCGGCATGTAATATTTCCATGTCATTATTTAAAAGCAAAATATAATCACCATTCGATGCTTTTGCTCCTTCATTCATTAGTCGAGAGTAGTTAAAATAATCATTGTCGTGAATACATTTGAATCGTTGAGGCTCTTTGTTTTTCCATTTTTTTACAAGTTCAAAAAAGGATTCTTCATCACTATTGTTATTGATTAAAATAACTTCATAGTTCGGGTAATCGGTTAAGCTAAAAATAGAGCTCAAAATAGTTTCGCATAAGTCGGCCTTGTTTTTTGTAGGTATGATTACGCTTACTTTTTTAATAGCTTCCATTTCATACCTCACTTCAAAGCAATTTACTAAATCATGTATAGGCTTAGCAATTCCTTTTTTGCCTCTTCTGTTAAGAGCATTTTCAATGGCTTTTTTATGATTGTCTGAAGATTTTTCAATTTTGAAAAATTGATGATGTAATAAATTGGGAATATGATGTATGTATTTTGCTTTTTCTGTTAATCTTAAGTTCAAATCATAATGTGCTGCTTCTTTAAGCTCACTGTTAAAACCATTATTGGTTTTTAGTAACTCAGCTGTAGCTGTAATAAATGTTCCAATATAGTTTCGTGACAATAAATTGTCGGCACACCAATCGGATTTAAAATAGGGAGATGAATGTAATTTATGCGCATCAATTTTATCTTCATCAACATAAATAAAATCAGTATCTCTGTTACTATTTATTGCTTTTGCAATTTGAAAAAGAGTATCGGGTGATATACAGTCGTTGGTATTTAAAATAGAAATATAATCACCTGTAGATTTATTTATTGAATGATTCGCTGCTTCAAAATTATTTTCACAATCACTGTTCTGTATCCAATATATTTTAGGATTATTTTTAGTAATTAGTTCAAGTTTTTCTCTAGTTTCTGCAGTGGTTGAGTTGGGAGTTGTTATTATTATTTCCCAATTTGAATAAATTTGTTTTTGAATAGATTCGATGGTTTGAATAATAAAATTAGTGTTTTCAAAAAGAATAATAACAATAGATATTTTTGGTTGATAACTAAATGAATTTGATTCTTTTTTGTATTTAATTAAAGCAGATTGAGAGGGGTAGTTTTTTGTAAACCAAATTTGAAAATCTTCCTTTTGCTTTATTCCGGTGACTTTCGAAAACATGTTTTTTATTTTACGCCCTATAAAT
>JAEUTT010000510.1 GCA_016787165.1 Bacteroidia bacterium
TTGGTTCCAATAAACAAGAACTAGTAGAACTTTGTGTAATGTTATAATTAAAATCAGGAACTACAAAAACAGTAACAGTATCCACATTATCACATGTTCCACTTAAATCGCTAATTACAGCATAAGTTGTAGTAGCCGAAGGTGATGCAATTGGGTTTGCACATGGATTACAAGAAAAATTTGCCGGAGTCATTGCAGGACCAGAAACGACAGACCAAGTAAACACACTTCCGCCATACGCGTTCAATTGTGCTGTTTGACTTCCACAGATAATAATATCGGGGTTTGCTGTTGTTGCATCCAAAATATTTACATTATACACAAATGTTTGAATACCTTGTATCGGACAAGCACCATCTTGAACAGTAACAGTAAATGTTAAATTTTGACCTTGTGTTCCTGCTGGAGCATTCCAAACAATATTAAGTGTTAATGGATTTGTACTTGCTCCCACTTGAGTAATAGTTGCACCAGGTAATGCCGCTCCAATATTTGAGATAAATGTTAAAACATCAGTTGCATCCACATCGGTATAAACAGCATTAAAACTAAAATTATTTCCAGCACACATTTCTATTGCATACGGACCAGTTTGTACTGCATTTCCACTAAAACTTGCTATTGCACCAGCATTTGGTGCGGGCACTTGATTTGTACAGTTTTGAACAACAAACTGAATATCACGCATTACCGTACCTAACAAGTTTCCGTTGCTATCATACTCTTGAACCATAACTACTACTACAAAATTTCCTAATGTAGTTGGAGTAAACGTTAATAAACCTGTTTGAGGATTTAATACCATTCCTGGCATTGGAGCTGTAGCCGAATAACCACCATTATAACCTAATGGCATACCCGAACCACCTAATGCACTCACTAAAGTGTAATACAATGAATCACCATCTGTTTCTACTACACCATAGCTGTAGTTCACAGGCTGATTAATACATACATAAGGAATCGGTTGTGCAGTAAAAGCAGGCGAATTATTACATGGATTGGTAAGCGTATTCATGGTAGTTTCTAAATAACTATTTTGAGAAGAAGCATTTTGCAAATTCAAAATAGCATTGTTTCTGCAACAAGTTGACCATCCAGCTGTCCAAGTGTTACAATTAGGATTCAAAGTAACAGTTCCTGTATAATTAAATTGCCACATACCAGGTAGTGTTCCACCATTACAGGTACTATTATTAATTTGAGAAGGACATAATTGAGATATTTCTGTTCCACCAGGGTTTGTATTGGTTACTTGAATAGAAACATTGCCACCACAAGTACTAGTAAAAGTAATTGTTTGTGAAGTTCCAGGATCGAAACCCAAACAATCAACAAATAAATTTAATGTTATTTGGTATTGATTATTTCCAATACAAGTATAACTAATATCACCTCCGGCAATATGAGAAGCCTTTACCAGATTAGAGCTGATAATGAAAATAAAAATTGAAAGATATAAAATAACTTTTTTCATCGTCTTATTTTAGGGTTTTGTCTAAGTACTAAAATCAAAAATAATTCTTTTACAGTTAGTTAATATTTGCAAAAGTAACACAAAATTAGGTTTTGACCATACTTTTAT
>JAEUTT010000527.1 GCA_016787165.1 Bacteroidia bacterium
GAGCCTAATGTAGGAGTAATTACCGTGCCTGATGAACGTTTGGCTGCATTAGAAAAATTAGTAAATCCAGAACGTGTAGTTCCTACTACAGTTGAAATTGTAGATATTGCAGGTTTGGTAAAAGGTGCCAGCAAAGGTGAAGGTTTGGGAAATAAATTTTTGGCAAATATTCGTGAAACCAATGCAATCATTCATGTTTTGCGTTGTTTTGATGATCCAAATGTAGTTCATGTGGATGGCTCGGTAAACCCAGTTCGTGATAAAGAAATTATTGATACTGAATTGCAATTAAAAGATTTAGAATCAGTAGATACGAAGTTAAAAAGAGTTGAAAAACAAGCGAAAACAGGGAACGACAAGGATGCTAAAAAAGCATATGATATTTTATTACGTGTAAAAGACATATTGGAACAAGGGCAATCGGCTAGAGCTGCTAATCTGACTCCAGAAGAGCTTCCTTATGTAGCAGATATTCATTTGTTAACGATTAAGCCTGTGTTATACGTTTGTAATGTAGATGAAGCATCTGTTAAAACAGGAAACAAATATGTAGACCTTGTAAAAGAAGCAGTTAAAAATGAAAATGCAGAAGTATTGATTATTACTGCTGCAATGGAAGCGGAGATTGCAAGTTTGGATACTTACGAAGAGCGTCAAATGTTTTTAGGCGAAATTGGTTTGACAGAGCCAGGAGTAAACTATTTGATTAAAGCAGCTTACCGCATTTTAAATCTACAAACGTATTTTACAGCTGGTGTAAAAGAGGTGCGCGCTTGGACAATTGTAAAAGGAATGACAGCTCCACAAGCTGCTGGTGTAATTCATACCGATTTTGAAAAAGGATTTATTCGCGCTGAGGTTATTAAATACAACGACTTTATTGCTTTAGGTTCAGAAGCAGCATGTAAAGAAGCTGGTAAGATGGGTGTTGAAGGAAAAGAATATGTGGTGAATGATGGTGATTTAATGCATTTTAGATTTAATGTTTAAATAGATGTTAGATTATTGGATATTAGAAGAATTCCAACATCCAACATCTAAACATCCAAGTACTAAAAATATGGCAAAAGAAGTAAAATATACGGAAGATAGTATTCGTACGCTGGAGTGGAATGAGCATATTCGTCTTCGTCCAGGAATGTACATTGGTAAATTAGGCGATGGTTCTTCGCCCGATGATGGTATTTATATCTTATTAAAAGAAACACTCGATAACTGTATCGATGAGTTTGTAATGGGAAATGGAAAAACCATTGAAGTAAGCATTAAAGACAAAACAGTACGTGTGCGTGATTATGGTCGTGGAATTCCATTGGGGAAATTAGTGGATGTTGTTTCTAAAATTAATACAGGTGCTAAATACGATTCGGAAGCATTTAAAAAATCCGTTGGTTTAAATGGTGTGGGTACAAAAGCTGTAAATGCATTGAGTAGTTATTTTCAAGTACAAGCATTTCGTGAAGGCAAAACAAAATCGGCAGAATTTAGTATCGGTAATTTAAGTAAAGAAACTAAAATTGTTGATTCGGATGCCCGACAGGGAACATTAGTAACGTTTATTCCTGATGAAAAAATATTTGGCAACTATCATTTTTTGAATGAATATGTTGAAAAAATGCTGTGGAATTATGCTTACCTGAATACCGGTTTAAGCATTATTTATAACGGACAAAAATTTCATTCCGAAAATGGATTGCTTGACTTGTTGACACAAAACATCAGCGGTCCTATTCTTTATCCAACCATTCATTTAAGAGGATATGATATTGAAGTGGCAATGACACATAGTAATCAACAATATGGTGAAGAGTATTATTCGTTTGTGAATGGTCAGCATACTACACAAGGTGGAACGCATCAAGGAGCATTTCGTGAAGCTGTAGTAAAAACTATTCGCGACTTTTTTAAAAAAGATTTTGAAGCAGTAGATGTACGTACTTCTATCATTGCTGCTGTGAGTATAAAAGTACAAGAACCTGTTTTTGAATCGCAAACAAAAACTAAATTAGGCTCGCAGGAAGTTGGTCCGAAAGGTCCATCTGTAAAAGCATTTATTGGAGATTTCTTAAAAACAGAATTAGATAATTACCTGCATAAAAATCCGGAAACAGCACAAGCTATCTTGCAAAAAATTCAGCAAAGTGAACGTGAGCGTAAAGATTTGCAAGGCATTCAAAAGTTAGCTCGTGATCGTGCGAAAAAAGCAAGTTTGCATAATAAAAAATTACGTGATTGCAGAGTGCATTTTACTTCAAATGATGAACGTAAGTTAGATACTACTTTATTTATTTGTGAGGGTGATTCTGCGAGTGGTTCAATCACAAAAACACGTGATGTGAATGTGCAAGCAGTATTCAGTTTAAAAGGAAAACCTTTGAATGCATTCGGTCTGACCAAAAAAATTGTGTACGAAAACGAAGAGTTCAACCTCTTGCAAGCAGCATTGAATATTGAAGATGGAATTGAAAATTTACGTTATAACAATATTGTAATTGCTACCGATGCCGATGTGGATGGGATGCACATTCGTTTGTTGTTAATGACTTTCTTTTTGCAATTTTTTCCTGATTTAGTAAAAAACGGTCACGTTTACATTTTGCAAACACCATTGTTCCGTGTTCGTAATAAAAAAGAAACCATTTATTGCTACAGCGATCAAGAACGTAAAGATGCAATTGCAAAACTAGGTGTTAAACCAGAGATAACTCGATTTAAGGGTTTAGGTGAAATTTCGCCCGATGAATTTAAATTGTTTATTGGAAAAGATATGCGTAAAGATCCTGTAATTATTGGAAAAGATAGAACCATTTTAGATATGTTGAGTTACTATATGGGGAAAAACACACAAGAACGACAAGATTTTATTATTGAAAACTTG
>JAEUTT010000557.1 GCA_016787165.1 Bacteroidia bacterium
TTAAAAGCAAAATTTAGAATGGCAACTTTAACCCCTAGTTATTTCTATGAAATGAAAAATGAGCTGAAAGAAGAGTTTACTTTCACCGCTTATTATTTGAATAAAAAAATAGTAGGTTTTAAAACTTCATTTCTTTTAAAAAATGAGTTGGAGGCGCATTTTATAGGCTTAGATTATGAAATTAATAAAGAGTATGAGTTATATCAAAACATACTTTATGACTATGTAAATGAAGGAATAGAATATGGTGCTAAAAAAATATATTTAGGACGTACAGCTTCAGAAATAAAAAGTAATGTAGGAGCAAAAGCATACGAACTTACTTGTTATATCCGACATAGAAATCCATTATCGAATAGAATCATAAAGCCATTTATTGATTATTTAAAACCAACGGAATGGATTCCAAGAAATCCATTTAAAGAAGTGGAGTAGCGGTTACTGCTAATACGCATAATCTTTTAAATACTCGAAGTTGGAAGTAAGCTTACCAGCTTTACAAATTGTTGCTCTTTCAATAATACCATCCGTATCTTCATTAATAATGCTTGGCAATACACGCTCCATTAAATCTTTTCCAAAATCATCGCTTGCATCTCGTGGTAATTCACATGGCAAATTATCAACAGCCATAATACAAACAGTATCTTTGTTAAAAGGCAAATCCTCTTTATCTTCTTTTATATTATATCCATAAAAAGGTTTGTCAATAGAGCTTGCGCGAATAGTAGTAGGTACACTTCCATCAATATCACAAGTAATATCGGCAATAACACTTATTTTAAAATCAGGTTCTTTCATGTCGCTTAATTCAAACATACGTGGTGAACGAGGATCCCAATAGTGCGATGAAATATAGATGTCGGCAGCTTTTGTATAAGGGGTAAAAGTGGATTTAAAATGTTCTGGATGTTTGAAAAAATCTTGCAAATCAAAGTTATGGTCATTAATTCGTTCTACATAATCGCGAGGATTTAGCTGACAGTACACGGGTTCACGAAATTGAGCCATTAAAAATTCTTCGGGTGTTACTTTTCTGATGCGTAATGCACTTAAGGTTTCAATAGCACCATTTGCAACACGTCCCCCACCAGTTAAAGCTATTTTTATATTTGGTAATTTTGCACGTTTTAATTCTTCTTCCATTTCAGCTCTATCTCTGCATAAATTTGCAGGCTTTAGCAAAAATAAGTCGTACTTTTTGCCATAACCTAAAATACCATTGTAAGCACCTACAATTCCGGCATAACGACCAAAACCAATAATTCTATTATGGTTTTTATCAGTTAATGTTTCATAGTCAATCATTTGAATTTGCTTTTCAATAAGCGTTTTCATTAACTTTTGATTATGAGCTTGTTTTTTAATGGTGTGTGAAAAGAAAAAATATTTTTTATTAGGAATTAAAAGGTCTTTTGGAACTTCTTTTACGCCCATTAAAATATCACAGTCGCTTAAATCTTCTTTTAAAGGCACACCAAAAGCGGTGTATTCAGCATCTTCATAACAACGAATTTTGCTTGGTTGAACATATATTTCAATGTGTGGGTATTTTCTAATTAATTCGGCACAGATAAGTGGCGTAAGTGGTACTCGTTTATCGGGTGGACTTTTTTCTTCGCGTAAAACGCCTATTTTCAATGTATTCATAAATTACTTCTTTTGTGGGAGCACAAAGATAGCAATTCTGAATAATTTATTGTTCTAGCAGTTCAACTATTCGTTTTACAGCTTCTTGGTTTTCTGGTAGGTAAAGCGATTCAAGTACTTTTCGTTTTTCTTTATTAGTTAAGTGCCAGCTCAACGAAATACGATCGTCTTTTTCGTTTCTTAGCTGTAAATCAATGATATCAATTGGTGATTTGCACCATACATCGGCATACTGTATTTGTTGGTGTTGGTTAAAGTCTTGCACTTGAAATAAATTACCATAAAAACTACCCATTGGTCGCGCTAAAGCTTGAAACAGCGATTGAGAAGGATTATCATCTATAGGTATATTTTTATGTTTATCTCTTATCTGAATGATGATGATACCACTGGTATTTGCTGCAATCCAATCGTTAAATGCTTTTATAAAACGAAAACTGGTTTCAATGCCATAATTATCACGCAAGCCTGCATCCATAATTTCAATGCGAGGTTCGCTAGGTAAGCTTACTACTGGTGATATATATGGGAAAGTAGCACTCATGCGTAATACACTTGTAAATAAAGTTTGATGCGCATTTTGATTTTTAAATACACGTGAATATTCAATAGCATCAAACAGTTTATTGTAATGTGTTTTCTCGGTTTTTGAATTTTGTGTTAAGTAAGAAATACCAACAGGCGAAATCAGCATTTTTCTTCCATCATTTACAATGGAAGGAGAAAATACCATCATAGGTATGTATGAATTGCTTTCTAATAGTTTATAAAAACTCAATTGTTTGCTGAATACACTATCGGTATTTTCAAGTAAGGTTTGTTCAAAAGCATAACCTCTGTCTTGATGGTACAACTGCTTATTTACAACAAATGTTTTTAGTGGAAATAACCATTCACTGGTTGCTACTGTAAACGCAATTGGATTTAAGATGTCTTTTGATATTTTTGTTTTGTATTTAGCATCATAATAACTATCTATTTTATTTTTTTGTTTGAGTAAATATAATTCTCTTAAGTAAGCTGCACCAACCATCCCGCCCGATGAACCGGTGATGAGCTGTGTTTGACTAAGTAGTTTCCCTTTTGAAAGGCTATCGGCAAATTGTAAGGTGTGTAAAGTCCATAATGAAGAGCGAACACCACCACCGCTTACATTTATAAAAACCATTTTAGGCTTTTTTGTGGGATTTTGCTTATCAGTATTCTTAATTTTCCATTTGTTTAGTATACCAATGGTTGCGTCAATATCTTGATTTAGTTGGGTGTAATTTACATCATTGGTTTTAAAATTGTCATAATCATAGTTGGCTTTACCTAATTGATAGCTTAATCCATAAGCTTTGCCCGAAGAAGAAAGGAAATTTACT
The DNA here is from genome assembly GCA_016787165.1 of Bacteroidia bacterium. Classification (GTDB taxonomy): domain Bacteria; phylum Bacteroidota; class Bacteroidia; order 2-12-FULL-35-15; family 2-12-FULL-35-15; genus 2-12-FULL-35-15. The sequence goes on from JAEUTT010000557.1 coordinate 3,018, forward strand.
TTGTGTAAATAATTAAATGCGATTAAAAAAACAATGAATATTGCTGTTGACCAGCCTCTGAACCATGTGTAAAATGAACTGAATAACATGATAAACATAGTGAACAATAAAAAGATACTTGCACTTGCTGGAATATTGATGGCTCTTATATCGGAAAATAAACCTAAGCCAATTAAGCTAATGATTGATAAAATTTGAAATGA
>JAEUTT010000580.1 GCA_016787165.1 Bacteroidia bacterium
AAACGTTTTGCGCTCATTAAAACGATTAATATCATTGTAAACATAGGATTAAATTTATTTTTTATACTTTATTGTAAAACAGTTTTTGAAGCTGAAGAGTCTAGCTACAAAGGCTTTGTAGAAAAAGTGTACGATCCCGAAATTGGTATTGGTTATATTTTTATTTCTAATCTTATTGCTAGCATCATCACACTTTTGCTATTAAGCCCCGAAATTTTAAGGTTGCGTTATGTGTTTGATTCTCCACTTTGGAAACGAATGATGCGTTATGCTCTTCCTTTATTAATAGCAGGTTTGGCAGGAATGATCAATGAAACATTGGATAGAGTTTTGCTCACTTATTTATTACCTAAAGAAGAAGCTATGGCTCAAACAGGCATTTATGGCGCTTGCTACAAGGTTTCTATTATTATGACCATTTTTATTCAAACCTTTCGCTTTGCTGCCGAACCCTTTTTCTTTAGCCATTCAAAAGAAAAAGATGCACAAAAAACCTATGCTAAAATTATGACCTATTTTGTAATTATATGTTCAGTTATTTTTTTAGGAACGATGTCTAACATGGAGTGGATTCAATACTTTGTAGGTAAAGATTTTAGAGTAGGTTTAAACATTGTGCCTATTTTATTGCTTGCCAATTTGTTTTTAGGCGTTTTTATTAACCAATCAATTTGGTATAAACTTACCGGACAAACGCATTATGGAGCATTATTAACCATTTTTGGAGCAATTATTACCATTACGCTTAATTTTTATTGGATTCCACGCATCGGCTATATTGGCTCAGCTTGGGCTACATTAATTTGCTATGCAAGTATGATGATTGCTTCTTATTTTCTTGGTAATAAACATTACCCTGTTAATTATGATTTAAAACGTATTCTGGGGTACTTAGCATTATCCTTAACTTTGTATTTTATCGGTAGTTTGGTAAAATCCGATTCAACCATCATTAATTTAATGATTGGAAACATTTTATTGCTTGCATTTGTTGTGTTTATATGGAAAATGGAACGAAATCAACTTTTGCAAAAAGGATAGATTAAAACAAAAAAATATGAAGATTAAAATTATTAATAAATCAAAACATGAGTTACCCAACTATGCTACTTCAACGGCAGCAGGTATGGATTTGAGAGCTAATTTAGATTCTCCTATTGTGCTAAAACCATTAGAGCGTACGCTGGTTGCTACGGGTTTGTTTATAGAACTTCCGGTTGGATATGAAGCGCAAGTTCGTCCACGTAGTGGATTAGCATTTAAAAATGGATTAACTGTGCTTAACTCACCAGGCACTATTGATGCCGATTACAGAGGAGAGGTAAAAGTTATTTTAGTGAATTTATCAAACGATGAATTTGTGATTAATGATGGCGAGCGTGTTGCACAAATGGTAATTGCGAAACACGAACAAGCCGAATGGATAGAGGTAGAACAACTGAATGAAACCGCCAGAGGAGAAGGCGGATTTGGAAGTACAGGTAAACAATAATCTCTCCTAACCCTCTCCCAAAAAAGAGAAAAAACGGAGCAAAAATAAATATATGAAAATAATAATTCCAATGGCAGGCATGGGCAAACGTATGCGCCCACACACATTAACAACACCCAAACCACTTATTCCGATTGCAGGAAAACCAATGGTACAACGCATTGTTGAGGATATTACAAAAGTATGCGATGAAAAAGTAGATGAAATTGCTTTTGTGGTTGGTCGTTTTGGAAAAGAAGCAGAAAACAATTTAGTAAAAGTTGCTGAAAGCTTAGGTGCAAAAGGAAGTATTTTCTATCAGGATGAACCACTTGGAACCGCTCATGCCATTATGTGTGCAAAAGAATGTGTAACAGGAAAAGTAGTAGTTGCCTTTGCTGATACTTTATTTAAAGCCGATTTTAAAATGGACTCTTCACAAGAAGGAATTATTTGGGTGCAAAAAGTAGAAGACCCTAAACCTTTTGGTGTAGTTAAAATTGACGCGAATAATATCATTACCGATTTTGTAGAAAAGCCTCAAGAGTTTGTTTCTGATTTGGCCATCATTGGTATTTATTATTTTAAAGATGGTGATTATTTACGTAATGAATTACAATACTTATTAGACAATGATATCAAAGAAAAAGGCGAATATCAACTAACCAATGCCTTGGAAAATATGAAAGCAAAAGGCACTAAATTTTCGCCAGGAAAAGTTACCGAGTGGTTAGATTGTGGAAATAAAGATGCAACAGTATATACCAATTCACGCATTTTGGAGTTTATAAAAACAACTGAAACATTGGTACACAGTTCCGTTAAAAACAGTAATTCAAAAATTATTGAACCTTGTTTTATTGGCGAAGGGGTTCAACTGATTGATTCGGTGGTAGGACCACATGCCTCTATTGGAGCTAATACCATTATTGAAAATTCTGTTGTTAAAAATTGTATTATTCAAACCAACAGCAAAATTAAAAATGCCGACTTAAGTAATTCAATGATTGGAAATTATTCTGAATACACTGGAAAATCAAGCGATGCAAGCATAAGTGATTATAGCACTATACGATAATTAATTGAGGACAAAAAACACATACATCATTTTACAAGCAGGTTTTTGCCTGCTTGTACTTTTATTTTTTGGAAGTTGTAAAACTCAAAAAAAATCATCTGAAAAAACTAATTCCACTGAACTTTCGGATAGAGAGAGAGTAAATTTTGAGACGTTATTTTTTAATGGAAACAAAGAAAAAGTACTTGGAAATTATGACTTAGCAGAAACCTATTATAGCCAAGCATTGCGCATAAATCCAAATAGTGCTGCTACTATGTATGAGTTAGCAAATATTTATGCTTTTCAAAATAATAAAAACCAAGCCCTTTTTTATAGCAAACGCGCTGCCGCTATCGACCCTAATAATATTTGGTATCAAATATTATATGCCGAATGTTTAAAAGAAAACAAACAACCTGCTGAAGTTGCTAAGGTATATGAAGGTTTGGTAAAGCGCTATCCCGAAAAAATTGATTTTTATTATGAATTAGCCAATGCATATTTGTACTTAAATAAAATTAATGATGCATTAAAAGTATACGACAAAGTAGAAAGCAGAACAGGAATAACAGAAGATGTTTCAATGCAAAAATTAAAAATTTACAAAGCATTAAAGAACTACGACAAAGCTATTGAGGAAGCAAAAAAACTAATCAAAACATTTTCAAAAGAAGCAAAATACTTTGGCATTTTAGGAGAGTTGTACCAAGAAAAAGGACAACCCGAAAAAGCGCTAGAAGCATACAATGATTTACTAAAAATTGATCCTGATAATGCCTATGTACATTTATCACTTGCCGATTATTACCGCTCACAAAATCAAAATGAAAAGGCGTTTGACGAAATTAAAATTGCCTTTAAAAGTAAAGACCTTGACATTGATACAAAAGTAAAAATACTACTTTCATATTATTCTATTACTGAAGTATATGCCGATTTAAAACCCGATGCTGATGAGTTATGTAAATTGCTTGTAGAAACACATCCGAATGAAGCAAAGGCATACGCTATGTATGGAGATTTTTTAAATCGAGATAAAAAATATGAAGAAGCGAGAACAAATTTTAGAAAGGCGATTAGTCTCGACAAAGAAAAATTTGCCATCTGGAGTCAACTTTTATTTATTGAATCGGAACTAGGTGATTTTGATGCATTGGCAAAAGAAAGCAAAGAAGCATTGGAATTATTTCCAAACCAACCCATCCTTCATTTTTTTAATGGTGCTGCCAATATTCAGTTAAAAAATTACAAAGAAGCTATTGATATACTTACCGAAGGAAAAGAGTTTGTTTTTGGAAATAATCTTTTGTTATCACAATTTTATGCTAACATTGGTGATGCCGAAAATCAATTAAAAAATCATCCCGCTTCCGACAAAGCATACGAAAAAGCGTTAGAACTAGACCCCAATAATGCCTATGTGTTAAACAACTACTCATATTACCTTTCCTTACGCAAAGAAAACTTAGAACGAGCAGAAACATTATCTAAAAAAAGCAATACCCTTGAACCCAATGTGAGTTCCTACCAAGATACCTATGGATGGATATTGTATCAAATGAAAAAATATGAAGATGCTAAACTTTGGGTTGGAAAAGCAATTGAAAATGGAGGAAAAAATAGCGGAACTTTATTAGAGCACTATGGCGATATTTTATTTCAATTAGGAAACAAAGAAGAAGCTTTAAAATATTGGATAGATGCCGAAAAAGCAGGGGGGGCAAGCGATTTTATAAATAAAAAAATTAAGGATAAACAACTCTATGAGTAAGTTAATGCACCATATCAATACACTTTTTATGTTGCGTTCAACAACAACATTCATACTCTTACTTGCTATTTTCCTGCTCGCATCATCCTGTAAACAACAGAAAAAAATTGTATTTGGAAATACCAAATGTATCCTTGAGCCCAAAACTTCGAAATTTTTAACACGTCATTTAAAAGAAAATGAATTCAATTTTGAACATTTAAATGCTAAAATAAATGCAGAAGCAATTATTGACAGCTCCGAAAATTCATTTAGTGTTACGCTTCGAATGCGCAAAGATAGCATCATCTGGATGTCAATCTCAAAACTTGGAATAGAAGGTGCCAGACTAATGATTACAAAAGATTCGGTTAAGTTTATGAATCGTATGAAATCACAATTTTTTAAAGGCGACTTTTCATACATCAGCAAATTATTCAACACCGATTTAGATTATGAAATACTACAATCATTATTGGTTGGGAATAGCGTTGAATTTTATGACGAAGATGAAAAAATAAAATCGGGAGTCGATAATTGTTTATATACACTAGGGACCATTAGAAAATATAAACTTCGTAAAGTTATTGAAAAAGGAAAAGAACTTAAAGAGTCGGCTCAAAGTATTTATATGAATCCCGACAATTTTAAAATTTTACGCATCCTTTTTTATGAATTTAATCCCGACAGAAGCTTTGATGCTAGCTTTAGCAACTTCAAACAGATAGATTCTACCTCAAAACCTTTTCCTCAAAAAATTGCATGTACTATAAAAGCACAAAAAACAATGGTTATAAATTTAACTTATTCAAAAATAACGTTAAACGAAGAGCAAACTTTTGGATTTAAAATACCAGACAACTATGAACCAATCAAGATTAAAGAAAAATAATTATTTCAATCTATTCTTGTTTATCTGCTTGTTTGTATTAAGCAGCAATACTTCCTTTGCTCAAAAACA
>JAEUTT010000004.1 GCA_016787165.1 Bacteroidia bacterium
CTAAAAGAAAGTGATGTAGATTTTTATTCGAACCAATTAAAAGTGATTGGAAAAAGAAATAAAGAACGAATTATTCCGTTTACCAATGAGTTAAAAAATCAAATAGAAAACTATCTAAAAGTAAGGCCGGAGAATGCTTCAGAAACATTGATAATAAATAGTAAAGGAAAAAAAATAGACAGAAAATTTGTTTATGAATTAGTAAAATCATACCTTTCACAAGTGACAACAATTGAGAAACGTAGTCCGCACGTATTGAGGCATACATTTGCAACACACATGTTAAACAACGGAGCCGATTTAAATGCGATAAAAGAATTATTAGGACATGCTAATTTATCGGCAACTCAAGTGTACACACACAATACAGTAGAAAAACTAAAAAACATACACAAGCAAGCACACCCCAAAGCATAATTAATTATAAACTAAAATATAAGGAGGATAGATTATGAACGTAAAGATTCAGTCAGTACATTTTGATGCCGACAAAAAATTATTAGAATTTATTCAAGAAAAAGTAGAAAAGTTAAACCAGTATTACGATGGAATTATAACCAGCGATGTAACCTTACGCCTTGATAAATCAGATGATTCATTAAATAAAATAGCCGAAATAAGATTACATATTCCAGGAAATGACTTGTTTGCCAAAAAACAATGCAAAACCTTTGAAGAGGCGGTAGATATGAGCTTAGGTGCATTAAAAACACAGGTAAAGAAGCATAAAGAAAAAATAAAGGGATTATAACCTTGTAAATTCAAACATTTACATAAATTTGCAGCCTCAAAATCAAGTGGCTGCATTTTTTTTTGAAAAAAGTCGTTAAAATTTTTGTTACTCAACAAATGTTTTATAGATTTGCAGTCCTTTTTCAAGAGGGTAGTGTTGAAAACTAATTCAAAACTGCGTAAAGTTCTTTTAAAATATAGTATTACAGCCATAAGCCGATGTAGCTCAGTTGGCCAGAGCAGCTGATTTGTAATCAGCTGGTCGGGGGTTCGAATCCCTCCATCGGCTCTTTTTTTGGACACTTGTTGTAATATTTGTCGGGGAGATACCAGAGTGGCCAAATGGGACGGACTGTAAATCCGTTGCGCAAGCTTCGAAGGTTCGAATCCTTCTCTCCCCACATTTTTTGGAGAGAAAGATTAGGAAATAGTTCTTTAAATGAATAAAAATTAAAAAGCGGAAGTAGCTCATTTGGTAGAGCGTCAGCCTTCCAAGCTGAGGGTGGCCGGTTCGAGCCCGGTCTTCCGCTCTTTTTAAAATTTGCAGCAAGCTTTAAATAAGCTGTTGTAGCTCAGTGGTAGAGCACTTCCTTGGTAAGGAAGAGGTCGGCAGTTCAATCCTGCTCAACAGCTCTCATAAAGCTGTACTCTGAGTAGTTTTAGCCGGAGGAAACGGTAAGATGTGTGGTTTGAAGTGGAGGCTGATAATTGCTTTGATAAAATCAAAGCACTAGTTTTTGGAAAAGAATTTCTTAAGTAAATAAATATAAAAATAACAATTAAATAATAACTAGCAATGGCTAAAGAAAAATTCGACCGTTCCAAACCACACGTAAACATCGGAACAATTGGTCACGTTGACCACGGTAAAACTACCTTAACCGCAGCAATCACAACAGTATTAGCTGAAAAAGGTTTATCAGAAGTGAGAGATTTCTCATCAATCGATAATGCTCCAGAAGAAAAAGAGCGTGGTATCACTATTAACACTTCTCACGTAGAGTATCAAACAGCTAACCGTCACTACGCTCACGTTGACTGTCCAGGTCACGCGGATTACGTAAAAAACATGGTTACTGGTGCTGCTCAAATGGACGGTGCAATTTTAGTTGTTGCTGCTACTGATGGTCCAATGCCACAAACTCGTGAACATATCCTTTTAGCTCGCCAAGTAGGTGTGCCTAAAATTGTTGTATTCATGAACAAAGTGGATATGGTGGATGATGCAGAGTTATTAGAATTAGTAGAAATGGAAATTCGTGAGTTATTGTCATTCTATCAATTTGATGGTGATAACACTCCAATCATCAAAGGTTCTGCTTTAGGTGGTTTAAATAAAGATCCAAAATGGTCAGAAAAAATCATGGAATTAATGGATGCTGTAGATACATACATCCCATTGCCTCCACGTGAAACTGAAAAACCATTCTTGATGCCAGTTGAGGATGTATTTACGATTACAGGTCGTGGTACAGTTGCTACAGGTAAAATAGAAACAGGTGTTATCAACTCAGGTGATGAGGTTGAAATCATCGGTATGCAAGATGAAAAATTAAAATCTACTATCACAGGTGTGGAAATGTTCCGTAAAATCCTTGATAGAGGTGAAGCTGGTGATAACGTAGGTTTATTGTTACGTGGTATCGATAAAAAAGATATCCGTAGAGGTATGGTTATCGTTCGTCCAGGAACAATTACTCCTCATACTGAATTCAAAGCTGAAATTTACGTATTGAAAAAAGAAGAAGGTGGACGTCATACTCCATTTCATAACAAATACCGTCCTCAGTTCTACTTACGTACAACTGACGTAACAGGAGAAATTGAATTACCTGCAGGACGCGACATGGTTATGCCTGGTGATAACGTAACTATTACAGTTAAATTAATCGTACCAGTAGCTATGGATAAAGGTTTACGTTTCGCTATCCGCGAAGGTGGACGTACTGTAGGTGCAGGTCAGGTAACTGAAATCATTAAGTAATAAATAAACAATTTAGTGTAACAGTGGGCAGTGGAAAACATTGCCTGCTGTTTTCTACTAAATAAGGGTGATGCCAAAATTACAATTGGAGTCAATAAATTTTGGAGCAATAAACAGGTGTAGTTCAAGGGTAGAATAGAGGTCTCCAAAACCTTTGATGGGAGTTCGAATCTCTCCACCTGTGCAAAAAAAGTAAAATGATTAATTAAGTATATGGCTTTATTTTAAATCAGCTTTATTGCCTAATCAATCTAATTAACTAAAAAAGGATGAGCAAAATTAAAGAATATATTAGCGAAACTACCAATGAACTTGTGCATAAAGTTAGTTGGCCATCATGGAAAGAACTACAAGGAAGTGCTATAGTGGTAATGATTGCATCTGTAATCATTGCATTATTAGTTTTTGCTATGGACTTTACTTTTAACAAAGGAATGGAAGCTATTTACCATTTATTTTAATAACTCGATATAAATTTAAAAATGAGCGAGCAAACAAAAACTGACACGGTAAAAAAATGGTATGTGGTTAGAGCTATCAGTGGTCAGGAAAAAAAGGTAAAACAATATATTGAAGTAGAAATTAATCGTTTGGGCTTAACTAGCTATGTTTCTCAGATTTTAATTCCTACCGAAAAAATTTATCAAATACGTAATGGTAAAAAAGTAAGTAAAGAACGACCATTTTATGGTGGATACATACTTATTGAAGCGGCTCTAGTTGGTGAAGTACCACACGTTATTAAAAATGTTACAGGTGTTATTGGATTTTTAGGTGAAACTAAAGGTGGTGAGCCAGTACCTATGCGCTTGAGCGAAGTAAACAGAATATTAGGAACAGTTGATGATTTAGCAGAAAGCGATGCTCAAATTAGTATTCCATTTATTGTTGGCGAAACTGTAAAAGTTACGAATGGTCCGTTTAACGGATTTACAGGAACAATTGAAAAGGTAATTGAAGATAAGAAAAAATTAGAAGTAATGGTGAAAATTTTCGGAAGAAAAACTCCATTAGAACTAGGATATTTAGAAGTAGAAAAAGAGAGTTAAATTAATTTTGTTCAAAAAAACAAAGAGTGAAACGTTGAATATTGAGCTTCCATCAATGAGTAAACATGTAACGGTGACACATTTTGAACCAGTAAACTAAAAAGAAAAAATGGCAAAAGAAGTAAGTGCAATGATTAAATTGCAAATAAAAGGAGGCGCTGCAAATCCTTCTCCACCAATTGGACCTGCATTAGGTGCAAAAGGTGTAAATATCATGGAGTTTTGTAAGCAATTTAATGCAAGAACACAAGATAAAGCAGGCAAAGTAATCCCTGTAATCATTACAGTTTATAATGATAAATCATTTGAGTTTATCACTAAAAACCCACCGGTTGCAGTATCATTATTAGAAATTACAAAAGTTAAAGCAGGTTCGGCAGAATCTAACCGTAAAAAAGTTGGTAATGTTTCTTGGGATCAAATTCGTCAAGTTGCAGAAGCAAAAATGCCCGATTTAAATTGCTTTACAATTGAATCAGCAATGAGTATGGTTGCAGGAACTGCACGCTCAATGGGATTAACCGTAACAGGCGAATCTCCATTAAAAAAGTAAATTAACCCGATGGAGCCCGCTTAAGGCGTGCGTTTGTACATCATAATTTTAATAAAATGCCAAAAATATCTAAAAACAGAAAGTTAGCGCTTTCTAAATACGATGCTACAAAATCGTATTCTTTAGCTGAAGCAGCTAAAATCGTTAAAGAAATTACCAACACTAAATTTGATTCATCAGTTGATATTAGCGTACGTTTAGGAGTAGATCCTCGTAAAGCTAATCAAATGGTGCGTGGTTCAGTATCATTACCACATGGAACAGGAAAAACATTAAAAGTTTTAGTACTATGTACGCCTGATAAAGAAGCTGAAGCAAAAGCTGCAGGTGCTGACTATGTTGGTTTGGATGAATACGTTGAAAAAATCAAAGGTGGTTGGTTAGATATTGATGTTGTTATTGCAACGCCAAGTGTAATGGGTAAAATAGGAGCAATTGCTCGTGTTTTAGGACCACGTGGTTTAATGCCAAATCCAAAAACAGGAACTGTTACAATGGACGTAGCAAAAGCAGTAACTGATTCAAAAGCCGGAAAAATCGACTTTAAAGTAGACAAAGCCGGAATCATTCAATCGTTAGTTGCTAAAGTATCTTTTGATAGCAACAAGATTGCTGACAATGCGAATGAGTTGTTACAAACAATTATAAAATTAAAACCAACTTCAGCAAAAGGAACTTATGTAAAAAGTGTTTACATGAGCTCTACAATGAGTCCAAGTATTCAAATTGATACTAAATTCTTAGCGCAATAATTTTGTAATTTATAAAAACCATCAATTTACAGCGGCTTCCACGATGTAAATTAAAAACCAATAGAAATGAAAAAAGAAGATAAATCAAAAATAATCGATTCACTAGTAGAACAGCTTAATGCAAACACTAAGATCTACTTAGCAGATTGTTCTTCTTTATCTGTTGAAAAAATTAACCAATTCAGAAGATCTTGTTTCAACAAAAACATTTCGGTAACAGTTGTAAAAAACACATTGCTTGAAAAAGCTTTAGAAAGAGCAGATGATAGCCGTTTAACAGGTTTGATCCCAGCTTTAAAAGGTGCAACTGCAATTATGTTTACCGAAGTAGGAAACGCTCCTGCGAAGTTAATTAAAGAATTTAGAGGCAAAAACGATCGCCCAATTTTAAAAGGTGCTTTCGTTGAAGAAACAATTTATTTAGGCGACAACCAACTTAATGCTCTTGCTAATATCAAAAGCAAAAACGAACTTATCGCTGATGTTGTTTCATTACTTCAATCTCCTGCAAAACGAGTTATCGGAGCTTTACAAGCAAATGCAGAGAAAAAAGATGCAGCTTAATTCACAAACAGTTTAAAGAGAATACACAAGAAATAAAAAATAATAATTAGTAACCTGCCTGTCGGCAGACAGGCAATTTAAAAATCAAATAAAATGGCAGACGTAAAAGCAATTGCTGAACAGTTAGTAAATTTAACTGTTAAAGAAGTGCAAGAATTATCAACAATTTTAAAAGACGAGTATGGTATTGAACCAGCAGCAGCAGCAGTAGTAGTAGCTGGCGGTGCAGCAGGTGGAGATGCAGCTGAAGCTAAAACATCTTTTGATGTAATTTTAGTAGATGCAGGTGCAGCTAAATTAGGCGTTGTTAAAGTTGTTAAAGATTTAACAGGATTAGGTTTGAAAGAATCTAAAGATCTTGTTGATGGTGCACCAAAACCAGTAAAAGAAGGCATCTCTAAAGAAGAAGCTGAAGCATTGAAAAAACAATTAGAAGAAGCAGGAGCAAAAGTTGAGATTAAATAAGCTGTTTCTGATACATGCATAAAATCATAACCTCATTCCCAATTTTGGGGATGAGGTATATGACTTTAAAAATGTATAGTTGTTTTTATCTTATTAACCTTTAATCTTTCGCACCTTGGCCCAAAATAAAAAAACACAGAGAATAAGTTTTGCATCTATCAAAAGTCAGATAGACTATCCTGACTTTTTAGATATTCAACTTCAATCGTTTCAAGACTTTTTTCAGTTGGAAACAACTTCAGAAAATCGTCAAAACGAAGGACTTTACAAAGTTTTCGCAGAAAACTTTCCTATTTCCGATGCACGAAATAATTTCGTGTTAGAATTTTTAGACTATTTTATAGATCCTCCTCGTTACGCTATTGAAGAGTGTATTGAACGTGGATTAACATACAGCGTTCCGCTTAAAGCGAAATTGCGTTTGTATTGTACAGACCCTGAACATGAAGATTTTGAAACAATCGTTCAGGATGTGTATTTAGGAACAATCCCTTACATGACTCCAAAAGGTACATTTGTTATCAATGGAGCTGAACGTGTTATTGTTTCTCAATTACACCGTTCACCAGGTGTTTTCTTTGGTCAAAGTCGCCATGCTAACGGTACAAAATTATATTCAGCTCGTGTTATCCCTTTCAAAGGATCATGGATTGAATTTGCTACCGATATCAACAGCGTGATGTATGCTTACATCGATCGTAAGAAAAAATTACCGGTAACTACTTTGTTAAGAGCTATCGGATTTGAAAGTGATAAACAAATCCTTGAAATATTCGGTTTAGCTGACGAATTAAAAGTTAGCAAAGCTGCCCTTAAAAATGCTGTAGGTCGTAAACTTGCTGCACGTGTTTTAAAAACATGGATTGAAGATTTTGTTGATGAAGATACCGGAGAGGTTGTTTCTATCGAGCGTAATGAAGTAATCATTGATCGTGAAACGATTCTTGAAGAAGGTCACATTGATATGATTATTGATGCAAATGTGAAATCAGTTATTTTACATAAAGAAGATGTAAACTCTGCTGATTATGCTATCATCTACAATACATTACAAAAAGATACATCTAACTCTGAAAAAGAAGCGGTAGAACACATCTATCGTCAATTACGTAACGCTGAACCACCAGATGAAGAAACAGCTCGTGGTATCATTGATAAATTATTCTTCTCTGATAAACGTTATGATTTAGGAGAAGTTGGTCGTTACCGTATCAATAAAAAATTAAATATCAATACACCTGCCGATGTTAAAACATTAACAAAAGAGGATATTATCTTAATCATTAAATATTTGATTGAGTTAATTAACTCTAAAGCAGATGTGGATGATATTGATCACTTAAGTAACAGACGTGTGCGTACAGTAGGTGAGCAATTATACTCACAATTTGGTGTTGGTTTAGCGCGTATGGCTCGTACTATTCGTGAACGTATGAACGTTCGTGATAACGAGGTATTTACTCCAACTGATTTGATTAATGCTAAAACATTATCATCAGTTATTAATTCATTCTTTGGTACTAACCAGTTATCTCAATTCATGGATCAAACAAATCCGTTGGCTGAGATTACTCACAAACGAAGACTATCTGCCCTTGGGCCTGGTGGTTTATCTCGTGAGCGTGCAGGTTTTGAGGTGCGTGACGTTCACTACACTCACTACGGTCGTTTATGTACTATTGAAACACCTGAAGGACCAAATATTGGTTTGATTTCTTCATTGTGTGTATTTGCAAAAATTAATAAACTTGGATTTATTGAAACACCATACATGACCGTTACAAATGGTAAAGTGGATGTGGATAAATCAGTTACTTATTTAAGTGCTGAAGAAGAAGATTCAAAAACAATTGCACAAGCCAATGCACCAATTGATGCAAAAGGTAAATTTATTGATGGTAAAGTTAAAGCTCGTTACGAAGGTGATTTCCCAGTTGTAGAACCAGAGAAATTACATTTGATGGATGTTGCTCCTAACCAAATTGCATCAATTGCCGCTTCATTGATTCCTTTCTTGGAGCATGATGATGCTAACCGTGCATTGATGGGATCAAACATGCAACGTCAAGCAGTTCCATTATTACGTCCAGAAGCACCAATTGTAGGTACAGGATTAGAGCCATTAGTAGCTCGTGATTCTCGCGTATTGGTAAATGCTGAAGGCGAAGGTGTGGTTGAATACGTTGATGCAAATGAAATTGTAATCCGTTACAACAGAACAGATGACGAGCGTTTAATCAGTTTTGATGATGATATTAAACGTTACCAATTAACTAAATTCCGTAAAACCAACCAAAGTACTTGTATCAACTTAAAACCAATCGTTAAAAAAGGCGAAAAAGTTTCTAAAGGTCAAGTATTATGTGAAGGTTATGCAACTCAAAATGGTGAGTTAGCATTAGGACGTAACATGAAAGTAGCGTTCATGCCTTGGAAAGGTTATAACTTTGAGGATGCGATTGTTATCTCTGAGCGTGTTGCTCGTGAAGATATCTTTACATCTGTTCACATTGATGAATATTCATTAGAAGTTCGTGATACAAAACGTGGATTAGAAGAATTAACTTCTGATATTCCTAACGTTTCTGAAGAAGCAACAAAAGATTTAGATGAAAACGGATTAATCCGTATTGGTGCCGAAGTAAAAGAAGGTGATATTTTAATTGGAAAAATTACTCCTAAAGGAGAAACAGATCCATCACCAGAAGAAAAACTTTTACGTGCTATCTTTGGTGACAAAGCGGGTGATGTAAAAGATGCTTCATTAAAAGCACCTCCATCATTACGTGGTGTTGTTATCGATAAAAAATTATTCTCTCGTGCAATTAAAGATAAAAAAGCAAAAGCAGAAGAGAAACCAATTTTAGAAAAAATTGATAAAGAACACAATGTAGAAGCAGCAGCATTAAAAGCTAAATTAATTGAAAAATTAAACACACTTGTTAATGGAAAAACTTCTCAAGGAGTTCACAATTTACTAAAAGAAGAAGTAATTGCGAAAGGAGTGAAATTCACTCAAAAAGCACTTGAAAAAATTGATTTCACTACGGTTAATCCTAGCAAATGGACTACTGATAAAGATGTGAATGATCAAATTAAAATGTTGTTACACAATTACAACATTAAATTCAATGATTTGTTAGGAGCTTACAAACGCAAAAAATTTGCTGTTACTGTAGGTGACGAACTACCAGCTGGTATTATTCAGCTTGCTAAAATTTACATTGCTAAAAAACGTAAATTAAAAGTTGGTGATAAAATGGCAGGTCGTCATGGTAATAAAGGTATTGTTGCTCGTATTGTTCGTGATGAGGATATGCCTTTCCTAGAAGATGGAACACCAGTAGATATCGTGTTAAATCCATTAGGGGTACCATCTCGTATGAACTTAGGTCAGATTTATGAAACAGTATTGGGTTGGGCTGGCCAAAAATTGGGAGAAAAATTCTTCACTCCAATTTTTGATGGCGCTTCCACTGAGCAGTTAAATGAATGGACAGACAAGGCAGGTTTACCTCGCTTTGGAAGAACATACTTAACAGATGGTGGGACAGGTGAACGCTTTGATCAACCTGCAACGGTTGGTGTTATCTACATGTTGAAATTAGGTCACATGGTGGATGATAAGATGCACTCTCGTTCAATCGGACCATACTCACTTATTACACAACAACCGTTGGGTGGTAAGGCACAGTTTGGTGGTCAGCGTTTTGGTGAGATGGAGGTTTGGGCATTGGAAGCATTCGGTGCTGCTAATATCCTACAAGAGATCCT
>JAEUTT010000250.1 GCA_016787165.1 Bacteroidia bacterium
GCCTACTTGCTTTGGCGATGAAATGTTAAAAGGTGTTCCTGCTAGTTGTTGAATTTCCGATTCAACATGTGTTATATCTTTTTCAAGCGTTTGCGATAATTCTTTCAATGCTGTTTTATCTAAACGAACTCCTTCCATTTCCATATCGGCAAGTACCGGAATTAATGGAATTTCTATTTCTTCAAATAATTTTTGAGTATGCGTTTCATTGAGCATAGGTTCAAAAACATCTTTTAATTGTAAGGTAATATCAGCATCTTCGGCAGCATATTCTTTAATGTCTTCAAGTGCTACAGAGCGCATACTCAATTGTTCTTTGTTTTTTTTGCCAATTAATGTTTCGATGGAAACTGGAGAATAATTCAAATATGTTTCGGCCAACACATTCATGTTATGTCGCATATCGGGTTGAATTAAAAAATGTGCCACCATCGTATCAAACATTTTTCCTTTTAATTCAATGCCATATTGTTTTAAAATCAGTAAATCGTATTTAATGTTTTGTCCTACTTTTTCAATGGATTCATTTTCAAAAAAAGCTTTGAACTCATTCACTATTTTTTGTGTTTCATCTTTGCTTTCAGGAACAGGAACATAGTATGCTTCTGTGGCTTTGTAGGCAAATGACATTCCTACCATTTCGGCAATGTGTGCATCTAATCCTGTTGTTTCGGTGTCAAAGCAAACCGATTTTTGTTGCATTAAGTTTGCAATTAATGCTGCACGTTTTTCGGCAGTATCAATTAAGTGATAGTTATGTGCAACATCTGAAATGGATTTAAAAGAACTTAGTATTTCGGCTTCTTCGGTAAGTACTTCATCTGTTTCATCGATAGCAAATAAATCAGTTTGATTAGGATTTGCTACTTTTTCTTTTTTCTTTTTTACTACTTGTTCGTCTACCGATTCGGTAATGTCTTCTCCTAATATTTGTTGTGCTAATCGTCTGAATTCAAGTTCGGTAAATAACTCTTTTAATGCTTCTTTGTTAGGCTCTTCCATTATCAAAGTATTCTCGTCAAACTCAATAGGAACATCACAAATAATGGTTGCTAGGCGTTTCGATTGAATAGCCATTTCTTTATTCAACTCCACTTTCTCTTTTAGTTTACCTTTTAGCTTATCGGTATTTTGCAATAAATTTTCAATGGAGCCAAAATCTTTAATGAGTTGAATAGCCGTTTTTTCGCCTACTCCGGGTATACCTGGGATGTTATCTACTTTATCGCCCATCAATCCTAAAATGTCAATCAATTGATTTACATTTTCAATTTCCCATTTTTTACATACTTCTGCCGGACCCATTATTTCGGCACCATTTCCCATGCGAGCAGGTTTGTAAATGTAAATATGCTCAGATACCAATTGTCCATAATCTTTATCAGGAGTCATCATGTAAGTGGTGTAACCATGTTGTTCAGCTTTTTTTGCCAAAGTACCTATTACATCATCAGCTTCATAACCATTGGAGTATAAAACAGGAATGTGAAAACCTTCAATTAATTTTTTAATATATGGAATAGCCAAGCGTAAATCTTCCGGCATTTCTTCACGATTAGCTTTGTATTCGGCAAATTCTACATGGCGAACGGTTGGCTCTGATGTGTCAAATACTACTGCAATATGAGTAGGCTTTTCTTTTTTTAATACTTCCAATAAGGTATTGGTAAAACCTAAGATGGCAGATGTGTTTAATCCTTTTGAATTTACTCTATGGTTATTACTAAAAGCAAAATAAGCACGATAAATAAGTGCAAATGCATCTAATAAAAATAATTTTTTCGGGTTTTCAGACATAACAATTCTATAAATTAATTTTCATAAAAATACTAGAAAATACAATGCTGTAATTAGTCGTTTATCAACAAAAGACTTGATGTTGTTATCATTTTATGTTTTGTTTTTTAGTAAAAAAGGTGTAAGTTTAAGCGTGTTATTTAATACAATTTTTGCAATGCTTTCACTTTTTATCTACTCTCTTAATACTTAATTTATGAAACAGTATATTTTAGTTTTTATAATAGGTATTCTATTTACATCATGTAAAAAAGATGAAGTACCAACTGCCTTACCAACTGTTATAAGTATATTCAGAGAGTCGGGTTTAGATGTTTCATGGGATCAATCGGGGAGTAGTTTGATTGCTTATTCAATAAAAGAAGCAGATCAATATTATGATATTCATTATGCAAATCCTGATGGAACAGGAGATGTGTGCGTTACATGCAATAGTATTTTGTTGCCAAACAAACATATTTGTATGCCGGATTGGCACCCTTCTGGAAAATGGCTAATAATGGCAGTAGAAAAAGATGTTCATCCCGGCTCTTCAACCGATGCATTGCCTGGATTTGGTGCATACTGTGATATTTGGGTGATTAATAAAGAAGGAAATAGAGCATACAAAATTGTGGATATTCCGAATGACTACGATCATGGAGTAATTGCACCGCGATTTTCACCTGATGGAACTAAAATTTCATGGACAGATAGAAAAGTTAGACCTAACTTTTTAGTGCCTCATCAGCAAGCTGGTTATTGGACTATTAAAACAGCGGATTTTTATTTTAATCCAAGTGATAGTATTCCTGTGGGTACAAATATTAGAACCATAGAGCCTGTGGCCAATGCATTTTATGAATGTTATGGTTTTTCACCTGATAATAGTCGATTAATATTTTGTAGTAATATGAATCAGCCTTCGTTTTTAGACGAACATATTTATACAATGGATACTTTAGGTAACAATATTCAAAAATTAACCGATAAAGATTACAATGAGCACGGTTTTTATACACCCGATGGAAATAAAATAGTATGGATGAGTAATACTAAGAGTACTTATGGCGGAACCGATTGGTGGATGATGAATACCGATGGAAGCGATAAAAAAAGATTAACCTATATGAATGAACCCGGTAATGCACAAAGCAACGGTGCTGCTTGCTGGGCAGGTTTAGGTTCGTTTTCTTCAAGCGGAAATTGGTTTATAGGTGGTGTTCAAAAAAGTTTGGTTACACAAGAAGGTAGAATTGTATTGGTGAAAATAAATTAATAAGCAGAAGTATTTATTGTTGCTTAGTGTAATTATATTACAAACTATTGTAAACAGTACTTGTTTTATCCTACTTATTTTTTCTGATAGCATAAATTAATTCATCTTGGTATTCACCATTTTTGAAAAGTGTTTTTTCAAAGCGCGCTTCCTGTATAAATCCATTTTTTTCTAATACTTTTTGTGAAGCTATATTGCTTCCAAACGGACGAGCAAATATTCGGTTGATTTCAAAATTTTCAAAACCATAGTTTACCATCATTTTAATTGCTTTTGAAATAATTTGGTTGCCCCAATAATCTTCTGCCAACCAATAGCCAAGCTCCGCATTTTTGCACTGAATATCCGTTTGTGGATGAATGCCAATACCTCCCACCAATTCATCATCAATACAAATAGCCATAATGTTTGCTGGTGTATTTGCAGTTGCCATTTGTATGAAATTTTTAGCATGCTCCTCGGTGTATGGATGCGGAAATTTATCGGTTAAATTTTTTGAAATATTTTTATTGTTGGCATGTTTTGCCAAGTTTTTAATATCAGTATTTTTAAACGGACGAAGAGTAAATTGCATGTCTGTAGTTTAAATATATTCCATCAAATATAAGTCATATCCTTTTGCCCAATAATTTTTTACGATTTCTTTTGTTTTAAAACCATTTTTTTGATAAAACTTATATGCTTGTTGTGATGTTCGTACTATAATGGATTTTACAATTGGCATGGATTGTAATATACTTATTCTGTGCTTTAAAAGTGCAGTGCCTAATCCTTGGTTTTGGTATTGAGGATGAAAAATATCCCAACTTATTTTCCCTGTTTGTTTATTATCCGAAAAATTAATACCACCACAACCAGCAATTTTATTGTTTAGTTCAATCACAAAATATTGTTCAAGTTCATTGTTTAGATAATGAATAAAATCTTTTTCTTCATCAACCGAAAAATAAGCTGGTGTATTTAGTTGAAATAATTCAAGCAATAGAAATTTGTCGTCAGTATGGTATTGTCGGATGTTCATTTTAATGCATGCATCCCATATAAATTTCAGTAGGGATGATTGAGGCTTGTTTGTATTTTGGTTTTAATATTTTGAGTAAACTATCCGCTTGTTTTTTGTTAGTATACATGGTTGCAAAAACGAACATTTTAAGTGTATCGGAGTAAAAACGTTCAGTTGCAATTTTGTCTTTAATGGTTAATGTATCAATATATGCTGTTTGCATTTCAATGCTAACAATGTTTTCGCCACTTCTTCTAAGATAATATTCGCCAGCCCACATGTCGTCAATGTCATTTTCATGCAAAATGATTTTTTTCTTTTCAGTGTTGTAATACCTACTTAGTGTGTCAAAATTGAATTTTAAAAAATCACTTGCTTGAATTGCAATTTGCCTAAGTGAATCATAGTTATAGCCATTAGCTACGGACACAACATAGTTTAGTTCATATTCGCTTTCAGAGATGTAATTTTCTTGTGATTGATAAATACTATCATTTGCGTTAATTTCATTTGAATTAATTTTATTCTTACTATTTGAGCAAGAAATAATAAATATAAAAATGTTTATTATGATTAATACATTTTTCAATTCTGTTGTTGTTTTTGCAGATAATCCAATTTAATGTATTAAATTGGGTTTAACTTTATATATATCCTCCTGTTTTTTACATATACCAAATATAAAGTAAAATTCACAATCTATGAATACTTGTGTTAGCTAGTTGATTTTTTGTCAATTTCATGTCTTTTGCAAATCGGTTTTTAAGCCTTATATTTGCATCTGTATTATAAAAATAGCTTATGAGCACAAATAAAACCAACTGGGAAGTAAATGAAATAATGGATGTGTATAACATGCCATTGTTAGAATTAATATATAAAGCACAAAGTATTCATCGTGAGTTTAATGATGCCAATGAAGTTCAGGTAAGTTCATTGTTGTCAATCAAAACAGGCGGTTGTGCTGAGGATTGTAGCTATTGTCCGCAAGCGGCTCGTTATAACACTGGCATTGAAGTACATAAATTAATGACAGTAAATGAAGTGAGTGAAGCTGCCGATAAAGCAAAAGATGGCGGAGCATCTCGCTTATGTATGGGTGCTGCTTGGCGTGAAGTACGCGATAATCGTGATTTTGATCGTGTGTTGGAAATGGTGAAAGTGGTAAACTCAAAAGGAATGGAAGTATGCTGTACTTTAGGAATGTTAACTGAAAGTCAGGCGCAAAAATTAGCTGATGCTGGTTTGTATGCTTACAATCATAACTTAGATACTTCGGAAGAAAGCTATAAAAAAATTATTACTACTCGTAACTATGACGATCGTTTAGATACCATCAAAAATGTGCGTAAAGCAAAAGTATCTGTTTGCTCGGGCGGTATTATTGGTATGGGCGAAAGCATTGAAGATAGAGTAAAAATGTTAAAAACATTATCGTCCATGACGCCTCCACCGGAGTCGGTTCCTATTAATGCATTGGTTCCCGTTGCAGGAACACCACTTGAAGACCAACCGTTGGTTCCTATTTGGGACATGGTTCGTATGATTGCTACTACTCGTATTGTGATGCCTAAAACAGTTGTTCGTTTATCTGCAGGTCGTACTCAAATGAGTTTGGAAGGACAAGCACTTTGCTTTTTAGCGGGTGCTAATTCTATTTTTGCCGGTGATAAATTATTAACCACTCCTAATCCTGATTTTAATGAGGATATGGAAATGTTTAAATTGTTTGGTTTAACACCACGTAAAGCATTTAAAGGTGCTAAACAACCTCTAAGCAAAGAAACTGTTTCTGCTTAATTTTGTTATTAATATGCTAATGTTGGTGCTATCACCAACAAGACGATTCTTTTTTGCAGGTGATAACACCTGCAATGGCGAAAAGTATCCCACTGTTGGTGTTATCACTAACAGTGTAAATGATAAATTGCAGGTGATAACACCTGCAATGGCAAAATGTTTTTCTGCATCATACTTCTCGCTTAATGCCACTGTTGGTGTTATCACCAACAGTGCAAATGATAAATTGTTGGTGATAACACCTGCAATGGCGAAAATCAAAACTAAATTCTGCTTACATTTGTTTTAAAATTTAGGGTATGTCATTTTCTGCCGATTTATTTTTAAAACAATCACTTGATAAGCGTGAAGCACAAAATGCATTGCGCAAGTTGATTGTGAATAATCATAAGGTTGATTTTTGTAGTAACGATTATTTGGGTTTTGCACAATCTGTTGAATTAAAAATAGCTATCGAAAATGAATACCGGTCAATCATTCAGTATACAAATGGTTCGGGAGGCTCACGTTTACTATCAGGAAATTCTGCCTATGCTGAAGAATTAGAAAAATCAATTGCTTTATTTCATGCTGCTGAAGCTGGGCTAATATATAATTCGGGCTACGATGCTAATGTTGGTTTGTTTTCAGCAATAGGTCAAAAGGGAAGTACCATCATTTATGATGAATTGATTCATGCTTCGGTGCATGATGGTATTAAATTATCATCGGCTACTACTTTTATGTTTAAGCACAATGATTTAATTCACTTAGAAGAACGTTTAAAAATTGCTGAAGGAATAGTTTATGTAGCGGTAGAAAGCATTTATTCGATGGATGGCGATGATGCACCTTTAAAAGAGATAACTGTACTTTGTGAAAAATATAATGCTAATTTAATTGTGGATGAGGCACATGCTACTGGTATTACAATAAATAAAGGAAAGGGGAGGGTACAGCAATTTGCTCTTGAACAAAAAGTATTTGCTCGTGTTCATACGTTTGGTAAAGCATTGGGTTGTCATGGTGCTATTGTACTTGGAAATAATTTATTACGCAACTATTTGATTAACTATTCACGTTCGTTTATTTATACAACTGCATTGCCTTTACATAGTTTAATGGCTATTCATCAAGCTTACCAATTACTTGAAAAGTCAGATACAAAAATTGAGGAGCTACACCAATTGGTAAGTTATTTTAAAAACAAGTTGGCAAGCAATAACGCGGTTCGTTTTATTGAAAGTGATAGTCCGATACAGTGTGTACTAATCAGTGGAAATTCAAATGTGAAAAATATTGCAGAAGCACTTCAGTTGAAAGGCCTGGATATTCGACCTATTTTAAGCCCTACGGTACCTAAAGACAAAGAACGATTAAGGATTTGTTTGCATGCTTATAATACAAATCAAGAGATAGATGCCTTTTTTAATGTGTTACTTTCTAACTTACCAACAATAGAAAGTTAAAAATATAGGCTATAGAAAAAGAGGATACGTAACAAAATTGTTATAATTTCGTTAAACCCAACGAAAAATTAATTTATGAGAAAAATTTTTGTTACCGGAATTGGAACTGATGTAGGAAAAACAGTAGTTTCATCAGTTTTAGTAGAAGCATTAAAAGC
>JAEUTT010000062.1 GCA_016787165.1 Bacteroidia bacterium
TTGACTTTGCAACGCCCAACGAAAAACCATTAGGTGGAAAAATCGAAGAATGGATTACTAAATAATTACTAATGGAATATGTTGTTATTTGTATTGTTGCTTTCTTAGGTTCCGGATTAACTTTATTTTCGGGGTTCGGACTAGGTACACTTTTAGTACCTGTTTTTGGCATCTTTTTCCCAATTGAAATTGCTATTGTACTTACCGCCATTGTTCACTTTTTAAATAATATTTTTAAATTATTTCTCGTTGGCAAGCATGCCAACAAAAATGCGATTCTAAAATTTGGGATCCCATCTATTTTTGCTGCGTTTTATGGAGCATACTTATTTACATTACTAAGCGACTTAGATCCAATATACAGCTATCATTTATTGGGAAGAGAATTTGAAATAATGCCAATAGAAATGGTAATTGGAATTTTGCTTATTTTTTTCGCCCTATTCGACTTATTACCAAAACTAAAAAACATTCAATTTGATGAAAAATATCTTTCTTTAGGAGGTTTATTAAGTGGTTTTTTTGGTGGCTTATCTGGCAATCAAGGTGCACTCAGAAGTGCCTTTTTAATTCGTTCCAATTTATCAAAAGAATCATTTATTGCAACGGGAGTTGTAATTGCCTGCATGATTGATATTACTCGCTTATCAATGTATTCTACTCAAATTTTTAATACAAACAATGCTTTAAATACATCACTCATTATTGCAGCAACTTTATCTGCATTTTTAGGTGCTTACATTGGTAATAAAGTATTAAAAAAAATAACTATTAAAATGCTCCAACAATTTGTTGCAATGATGCTCATTATTTTTGCATTACTTTTAATTGCCGGCATAATATAAACACATAAATATGAAATTAGATATTCTAGCAATAGGTGTTCACCCTGACGATATAGAGCTTTCGTGCTCCGGTACTTTATTAAAACACATTTCAATGGGTAAAAAATGTGGTATTTTAGACCTTACTTGTGGTGAGCTAGGCACAAGAGGAACAGCCGAAATACGACTAAAAGAAGCAGAAAATGCCGCTAAAATAATGGGGATAGAAGTACGCGATAATTTAAATATGGCAGATGGATTTTTTGTAAACAACAAAGAACACCAACTTGAAATAATCAAAAAAATTAGAACATACCAACCAGAAATTGTGCTATGCAATGCTATTTTAGATCGACATCCA
Source organism: Bacteroidia bacterium (assembly GCA_016787165.1). Classification (GTDB taxonomy): domain Bacteria; phylum Bacteroidota; class Bacteroidia; order 2-12-FULL-35-15; family 2-12-FULL-35-15; genus 2-12-FULL-35-15. The sequence goes on from JAEUTT010000062.1 coordinate 1,186, forward strand.
GACCATGGAAGAGCAGCACAACTGGTATCTGAAGCCTGTTTTTATAGTGGATTAAGGCGAATTGACACCAATCAACATGCATGGAGGCCTAAAGCTGTTTATCATTACATTCAAGATAGGCAACTAAAACCCGATTTTGTAGTAGATGTAACTGCATTTGTAGATAAAAAAATGGAAGCAATTCAAGCTTTTAAATCTCAATTCTATAACCCTGAATCAAATGAGCCTGAATCACCCATTTCTACAAAAAACTTCTTGGAAGTAGTAAAAGCCAAAATGGCTGTATTGGGTAGAGATGCCGGATATAATTATGCAGAAGGATTTACCGTAGAACGCACCATTGGCGTGCACAATTTATTTGATATAAAATAAAATTTTCTAATTAGGATTCATGTTCTATCTTTGGGGAAAATTGAAAAAATAAAGTATATGGGATTTTTTAAGAAAGAGAAAAAAACAGCTTTAGAAGCAATT
>JAEUTT010000089.1 GCA_016787165.1 Bacteroidia bacterium
ACAGTTAAAACGCGTATCATTGGCAACCATCACCAAATGCTTCGTATTGACGAAGAAATAGAATCACCCGTAAATTCAAAAGAAACTGAAGCTTTAACCTTAAAAATTAAAAAGCTTATCAATGATAAAAAAATTGATGTAATCATTTTTGAAGATTACGATAAAGGAGTAATCACACCTTCTCTGATTGATAATGTAGTTAAATTAGCAAAACAAAAAAATATTCCTACTGTAGTTGATCCTAAAAAGAAAAACTTTATGGCTTACACAGGAGTTACGCTGTTTAAACCAAATCTAAAAGAATTAAAAGAAGGATTAAAACTGGATTTTGATGCAAACAAAACATCCGAATTATCAAAAATAGTAGCTGAATTTATAAAAAAACAAAAAATAGATTCGGCACTCATCACACTTTCCGAAAAAGGGGTTTACATTCATACTCAAAAATCAAAAGCGTTAATTGCAGCACATATCCGCGATATTATGGATGTGTCGGGCGCTGGCGATACAGTAGTTAGTGTTGCCGCATTGTGTTTAGCCTTAAAATTAAAGCCGACAACTATTGCAACCTTAGCCAATTTGGCTGGAGGTTTAGTTTGCGAAAAAGTGGGAGTTGTACCTATTGATAAAAAACAATTGCTGAACGAAGCAAGTAAACTTAAACTATAACAATCAAGAGTTGTTATAATAATTATGTCTGAAAAAGTAATACCATATAAAAACTCTCATGAGAGTAAAAAAGAACAAGTAGCTGCTATGTTTAATAACATAGCACCTAAATATGATTTTTTAAATCAACTCCTATCGCTTGGTATTCATAAAGGATGGAGAAAAAAAGCGATTCGATTAATTGCAGCAAACAAGCCAAAACAAATTTTAGATATTGCAACAGGTACAGGAGATTTTGCAATTGAAGCAATAAAAATACAACCTGATAAAATTATAGGAATTGACATTTCAAATGGAATGCTTCAGTTGGGAATTGATAAAATTAAACAACTTCAATTACAAGATAAAATAGAATTACAGCTTGGTGACTCTGAAAACATGCCTTTCAAGGATAATTCATTCGATGCAATTACAGTTGGATTTGGTGTGAGAAATTTTGAAAATATTGAAAAAGGAGTTTCTGAAATTTACAGAGTAATGAACCAAGGGGGGATATTGGCTGTATTAGAATTTTCAAAACCAAAAAAATTCCCAATCAAACAACTTTATAATTTTTATTTTAAATACGTTACTCCCACTGTTGGAAAAGTATTTTCAAAAGATGCTTCAGCTTATACTTATTTACCAGAGTCAGTGAATGCATTTCCTGATGGAGAAGATTTTTTGTCTGCTTTAAAAAATGCAGGATTCAAAAAAACAGAAGCTATTCCGCTTACATTTGGCATTGCTAGTATTTATATTGCACACAAATAATATTTTCACCATCTTTACGTTATCAAAAGCCATGAAATTTATCAAAAACATAATTTTAGCTCTTTGCTTAACGTTTGCAATTAACATACATGCTCAAGAGCAAGGTGGTGGAAACAGAGGAAATTTACCCAACTATTATCACGAAAAACTGCATTTTGGTTTTACTTTAGGGATAAACCGCACCAATTTTATTATTCATTCTGCACCAAACTTTGAAACATTTGATACATTAAAATGGGTTCGTTCAAAACCCAAAACAGGATTTAATCTAGGTATAGTTTCAGAACTTCGATTACATCAATACATCACTCTACGCTTTGTCCCTAATTTATCATTTGCCGAACGAAATTTAGAATACTATTTTGAAGGACATGATACTGTTATAAAAAAGAAATCTGTTGAATCTACATTTTTGAACTTTCCACTTGACTTTAAAATTCGCTCAAAGCGACTAGATAATTTTGGTGCCTACATTTTAGCTGGTGGTGGATATAGCTTGGATTTAGCATCAAAACGAAAACAACAAACCAGTGAAGATCCAAATGAGCAAATTGTAAAATTAAAAAGAGATGACTTTTCATACGAAGTGGGGGCTGGTGCCGAATTTTATCTAGAATATTTTAAATTTGCTATTGAGCTAAAGATGACGGTTGGGACAAGAAACTTATTAATCAAAGATAATACTATCTATTCTAACTCTATTGATAAACTCAATTCAAAAATCTTCCTGATCTCTCTAACTTTTGAAGGATAATTATTTTCCCAGCGACATAACATTATTTTGTTATTTTTGCCCCTCTAAAACAAACTTATGAGCGACTTCCTAGAAGTAAAAAGGTCAACTATTCCTGGTGCAGGAAAAGGATTATTCACCAAACGTGATATAAAAAAAGGTGAACGAATTGTGGAATATCTTGGCGAAATTATTACCGAAGCCGAGCTTGACAGAAGAGCGGAAAAAGATATTTATGGATATGCATTCTACATTAACAAAAACAGATGCATTGATGCTTACTACACTCCAGAAGCTATAGCTCGTTATGCCAACGATGCAAAAGGATTAACTAGAATAAAAGGCTTGAACAATAATGCTTGTTATGATATCTGGAAAAATAAAGGCTGGATTAAAGCTGAAAAAAACATCAAAGCAGGAAGTGAAATTTTTGTTAGTTATGGTGCTGAATATTGGAAAGATATTAAGTACAACATAAAGCTTGATGAAGAAAGAGCAGCTGAAGCCAAAAAGAAAAAAGCAAAGAAAAAATAATTAGTTAATTTCTTTTTTTCCAAAAATCTGTTTATTGGATCGGTTTACAACATAACCAAGTGTAAACTGAAAAACACCAAAATAAGGTAACGCTTTTCCAATAAAAGGTTTTAAAGAATAAGTATACCGTGCTCCTACTTTAAAATCTTTTAACACATCAAATTCGGCTCCCAGTAACATACTATATTCATTATCAATGTTTGATGATAATGATTGTACGTGCATTCCACTTTTTTTGCTTCCATCAATGTATAAAAACTTAGAATTAATATATTTTGAATATTGTACACCTATTTCTGCTCTTATATTTTCGCTAAACTTATATTGAATAAACAAAGGAATATCTACATAATAAAAACGATATTTTATAATCGGGCTTTCTTTTTTTACAGACTTCCCAGAATATAACAACTCCAAACCTACATTCAATTTATCATTCAAACTTAAGTTATAAAAAAAACCTCCATTAAATAAAATCCCCGAAGCATATCCTACAGTATCATTGTACAAATTAGAACTTGTTAATCCAATAGCTATACCAAACCGACTATACTCTTTATTAGAATACACTGTTTGAGCAGAAAGAGAAGTAGTATAAACACAAAGCACCAACAAAAAAGTTAGTGCTTTGTAATTCATTATTTTAATCATAAATTTATTTAACACTAATTTTTACAGTGTATGAACCTGTATTAGCAGCATTGTAAACTGTTTCATAAATGGAGATATATAACATTCCACTAGCTGAAGCATTACCATTAAACTTTGCGCCAGCTTTTAATACTTGAGTGGATGATTCTCCAATTTTGTATACAACATTGCCATAAGCAGGATAGGATGATGAAGTTCCATAATCACCTTCGTAAGAATCGTAACTAGTAGTGGTACTTCCTACGATTGAACCATCGGGTTTATATTTTGAACCCGACAGACTAGCAAATGTAACTTCTCCACTTGCATTAATTGAAATTTTTTGTCCAGATTTCACCATTATTCCTGTTTTTAACCAACCACCATTTGTATTTGAACTAATATGTTTTGTTGCTAATAATTTAAATGTCATTTCACCATTACCACTATCTCCTGTGTATACGACATCAATATGTTTTATTTTTTCTTTAGGAATAGATAAAGTTCCATATTCAGTTTTTAAATCAATTTTTGCAAAATCGTATTTGCCACCCATAGAATATTCATAATCAATAGCTACAATATCTTTTGAAGTAAAACCATCTGTAACATTGTATTTTGCTTGTAATTCCGACAAGGCACCGTCTGCAGTATAATCACTAAATGTTGATGGCTCGTATTTGGAGCTATAAATAAAATCAGTAATTGCAGGAATTGCTTTCACATCCATTTTTACAAGTTCATCGTATGCATTTTTACGCATTTGTTCAGTTGAATTAGATAATTGTTTTACTAAACCTACAACTTTATCAAAAGTTGCTTTATCGGTTGTAATACCTAAATCTAAGGATGTAACATTTTTAATTGGCACCTCTAATTTTCCATAATCAGTAACCAATGAAACCGATGTAATTTTAGATGTACCACTCATAATACTTCCATCTCTTAATGTTAGTTTCAACTCAACATCCTGTGAAAACAGAAATGATGAAAGAAAAACTGCGATAATAAGTATTAATCCTTTTTTCATATTTTTTATTTTTAGTTATTAGTAACTTCAGTATCCCTTATAAACTCTTGTTCGGTAATAGGTACATCATTCTTAAAATAATAAATAGCTCCAAAGCTAGTTTCCTTTTTCACATACATATTACCGGTTTTACCTTTTACAACAATACGTCTTGTGATTTTTGCATTATTTTCACGAGCTGTTTCCTCAGTAATGCCTTCTGGATATTTTTCGGCCAATGCATTTTTAAACTCTTCCTTTTTATCAACAGGTGTTGTCGTAGTTGTTGTTGTTGATTTTTTCATTAATGCATCTATCTCTGCAATTTTTGTTTTAGGATACTGTTCAGATGCTTTAATTAATAATGCGTCTTGATATGCGCCTCTCGACATTTTATAATCTTTTGATGCAAATAACTTGTCTCCCTTAGCAATTAAATCTTGGTAATCTTTTTCTTTTGCTTTAAGTTTTGTTTGAGCATCAATAGTTTTATTTATTTCAGCTATTTTATTTGCAGGATAAGGCTCTGTTGGTTTAACCAACTGTGCTTCTTTATAAGCTACAATAGCATTGGTATAATCTTTAGCGGCTAATAAATCATCCGCTTTTTTTACTACCGCATCGTATTTATCCTGAACTGCTTTATTTTTTGCCAAATCAGCTAAAATAGCGTTCACTCTTACCAATTGGTCTTTAGGGTATTGTTCTGTAAGTTTAACTGAACTAGCTTCGGCATATGCTGTTTTAGCTGAAACATAATCTTTTGCAGTAAAAGCTTCATCAGCTTTTGCTATTGCCACTTTATATTTTTCTTCTTTCTCTTTAGAGTTTGCTTCATTTGCAATTAGGGCATCAATAGCTGCTATTTTATCTTTTGGATATTTTTCAGCTGGCTTTACTGCTAATGCTTCATTATAGGAAGTTTTTGCATCATCATATAATTTAGCGGCAAACGATACGTCTGCTTTGGAAATAGCTGCTTTATACTTTTCTTCTATCTCTTTTGCACCAGCATTTTTTGCGGCTATATCAGCAAGTATTTTATTTATTTCTTCTATTTTATCTTTGGGGTATTGTTCAGCCGACTTTAACACAGAAGCTTCTGAATAAGCTGTTTTAGCAGCTTCGTACGTTTTTAATTTAAAAGCATTATCTCCTTTTGCTATTGCAGCATTGTATTTATCATTCAACGCTTTTTCTTTGGCTAAACGTTCTTTTTCAGCATTCGCATCTCCCATCAAGCGATCAATTTCAGTAATTTTATCTTTAGGATATTGCTCTGCTGACTTTACTGTTAAAGCTTCGTTGTAAGCAGTTTTTGCACCAACATAATTTTTAGCAGTAAAGGCGGCATCACCTTTCGCAATAGCAGCATTGTATTTATCGTTTAATAATTTTTCTTTATTAGCGGCATTTAATTCAGCCAATCCTTTTTCCGCTTCTGCTAATTTATCTTTTGGATATTGCTCTGTAGGTTTTAAAGCCAATGCAGCAGTATACTGGATTTTAGCTGTAGCATAATCTTTTGAACCTAAAGCTACATCACCTTTTGAAATTGCATCTGCATATTTTTTCTCTAGCTCTTTTGCACCCATTTCTTTAGCAATGATGGCATTAATTTCAGTGATTTTATCTTTTGGATATTTTTCAGTTGCTTTTAATGCCAACGCTTCATTATAAGAAGTTTTGGCGGCATCGTAATTTTTTGAAGCAAAATCGGCATCGCCTTTTTTAATGGCTGCATCATATTTTTCGTTCAATTCTTTTTCTTTTGCCATACGCGCTTTTTCAGCAGCATCTTTATTTGCAGCATCTGCTAATGCTTTTTCTATCTCCGCTAATTTTGTCTTTGGATATTGTTCAGCTGGTTTTACTTCTAATGCTTCATTGTATCCTGCTTTTGCTTCGTCATAGATTTTTGCTAACAATGCTTTATCACCTTTAGCAACTGCTGCTTTATATTTTTCATCTAACTCTTTTGCAGAAGCATTTTTAGCAGCAATTTCAGCAAGAATTTTATTTATTTCTTCAATCTTATCTTTAGGGTACTGCTCTTCAGATTTTAACGTTACTGCTTCATTGTATGCTGTTTTTGCTATGTCGTATGTTTTTGCTTTAAAAGCAGCATCCGCTTTTCCAATAACTGCATTGTATTTATCATTTAATTCTTTTTCCTTTGCTAAACGAGCTTTTTCGGCAGCAATATCTGTTAAAGCTTTCTCAACTTCAGTTAACTTATCTTTTGGGTATTGCTCTGTAGGCTTTAAAGCCAAAGCAGCAGCATACTGGATTTTAGCTGTAGCATAATCTTTTGAACCTAAAGCTACATCACCTTTTGAAATTGCATCTGCATATTTTTTCTCTAGCTCTTTTGC
>JAEUTT010000113.1 GCA_016787165.1 Bacteroidia bacterium
TGATGATTGGGAGAGAATGATTGATACAAACATAAAGGGTTTATTATACATTACTCGAACAGTAGTACCTATTATGATTGAAAATGGATTTGGTCATGTTGTGAATATAGGCTCTATTGCGGGTAAAGAAGTATACGCAAATGGAAATGTGTATTGTGCTACCAAACATGCTGTAGATGCTTTAAATAAAGCAATGCGAATAGATATGTTGCCTCATAACATAAAAGTAACAGGTATTCATCCCGGAATGGTAGAAACGGAATTTAGCATTGTTAGATACAAAGGGGATGAGGAACGCGCTAAAAATGTGTACAAAGGATTGCAACCATTGTTAGCCGAAGATATAGCTGAAACAATTTATTGGGCTGCATCTCGTCCTGCTCATGTAAATATTAGTGATGTTATTATAACTCCCACTATTCAAGCAAATGCGACCAATACCATTCGAAAACAATAGATGAAAAAGTTTTTTTTCCTTTTTAGCATCTTCTCTTTTTTTGCGTGTTCAAACAAACAACAAGTTGATTTGATTGTACACAATGCAATTGTTTACACTGTTGATTCTTCCTTTTCTACTGCTCAATCTTTTGCTGTTAAAGGTGGAAAATTTGTAGCAGTAGGTACAAATGAAGAAATTCTTTTAGAATATGAAGCAAAAGAATTAATTGATGCTCAAGGGAAAGCTATATTTCCTGGCTTTATTGACTCTCATTGTCATTTTTATGGATATGGAAAAGGATTACAAGAACTGGATTTAACAGGTACTAAATCATTTAAAGAAGTTATTCAAAAGGTAGTTGAGTATTCTAAAATAAATACATCTGAATGGATTGTGGGAAGAGGTTGGGATCAAAATGATTGGGATTTAAAAGAATACCCGAATCGTTATGAGTTGGATATATTATTTCCTAATACACCTATTTTTCTTGAACGTATTGATGGACATGCTGCATTAGCGAATGCACAAGCGTTACATTTAGCAAATATAATGTCAGAAACAAAAGTGAATGGAGGTGTAATTGAGTTGGATTTAATTCCAGATCAAAATAATGGTAGCAATAAATTATTAAATCTGTACTCAAATTCGGAAATAAAAAATGTAAAATATCCTGTATCTATACCTAATGGAATTTTAATTGATAATGCTGTGGATTTAGTAAAAAATAACATTCCAAAATCTACTCAAGAACAAATAAATCATGCATTGTTGGCTGCACAAAAAAAATGTTTTGAAGTAGGATTAACAACTGTAGATGATGCAGGTTTAGAGAAAAATATTATCAATGCAATTGATGAGCTTCAAAAAAAGGGCTTGCTGAAAATGAGAGTGTATGCAATGCTTACTGATAATAAAGAAAATTTTGACTATTACTTGCAAAATGGAATTTATAAAACAGAGCGATTAAATGTTCGGTCATTTAAATGTTATGCAGATGGTGCGCTGGGTTCTCGTGGTGCTTGTTTGTTAAATTCATATAGTGATAAGTTAGATGAACGAGGTTTTTTGTTAAAATCAGCTTCTTTTTATGATAGTGTAGCTAAAATACTTTTTCAAAAGGACTTTCAAATGAATACACATTGCATAGGCGATTCAGCATCTCGTTTGATTGCCAATGTTTATAATGATGTATTCTCTTCAGTTTCACAATCACATTTGTCTTCTTATCGCTGGCGTATTGAACATGCACAAGTATTAAATAAAGATGATTTTAAATTGTATGAATCAATTATTCCATCGATTCAGCCTACTCATGCTACTAGTGATATGTATTGGGCAAAAGATAGATTGGGTGATTCTCGTGTAGAATATGCTTATGCTTACAATGATTTGCTGAACTCATCAGGAATTATTGCTATTGGAACCGATTTTCCGGTTGAGCATATTAATCCTCTTTACTCATTTTATGCAGCTGTGGCACGTAAAGATTTGAAAGGATACCCTGAGAATGGATTTCAGATGAAGAATGCATTGTCGAGAGAAAATACATTAAAAGGAATGACGATTTGGGGAGCGTATGCAAATTTTGAAGAAAAAGAAAAAGGAAGTATTGAAATAGGTAAATATGCTGATTTTATACTTCTTGAAAATGATATTATGAAATGCGATATAACTAAAGTGCCAAGTACAAAAGTTGTTACTACCTTTGTTAATGGCGAAAAAGTATTTTCAATACAGTGATAAAAATTAAAACAATACTATTCTTATTCGTTTTTATTCTTGTGAAAACCATAGTTTTTGCACAAGATGGCTTTCCTTATCGAAAAGGAAAAGTAAAACATCGAATTAGTGCTGGTGCTGTTATTTCATTTTATAAAAATCATCCTTTTCATACTGTTAATACAAAAAGAAAAATGGGTGCCAATGTGGCTTATAAAGCAGAAATTTTATTAGGAAGAAAAACTAATTTGTTAATTGGTTTGGAATATTTGAGTCAAGGCTTAACATTCAATGGTTATTATAAAGCTCCCAATGCCACTTATTTATTTGACAATACGTTTGCGTATACTCATGAGTTGAGATACAATGAGATTCAACTACCTATTGGTTTTAAATTGGCATTTAACAACGAAAAAGACTCGCCCGTTTCGGCTTATATGTATGGTGGTGTGGGTGCTCGTTATATATTTAACTCATATATTGTTATTACAAACGATTCAACAAACGTTTCTCCCTATGATGGAACAGGGACAATAGGGTTTGAAAATGAAATAGCACTAAAAGGATTTAATGCCTTTTTCTACGGTGGATTAGGAGTCCAAAAAAATTTCAGAGATACTGGCAAAGCATTGTTTTTTGAGCTAACGTACCGATATGGGATTTCGCGTATTAGATACGATGGTTACCAAAATTCAAATAATCTAAATATCAAAGAAGCCAATTTAGCGATTACAATTGGTTTTCGATTCTGACACTATTTTTTTTTTGTGTTTTAATAAATTGTTATAAATTGCTATGTATTTATAATAATGAAAGAAAATATAAAAGATTTACAAAAACGTATAGCTGAATTGGAGCATGAAA
>JAEUTT010000133.1 GCA_016787165.1 Bacteroidia bacterium
CCCTGCTACCCCTGAAAATACAAATCTGCTAACCATCCCTGACATGATGGAACGTTACAAATGTATTGTTGGGCTTTCTGATCACACGATGGGAGTAGGCGCATCTGTTGCTGCTGTAGCTCTTGGAGCAAGAGTAATTGAAAAACATTTTACCTTACGCAGAGCTGATGGAGGTGTTGATAGCGCCTTTTCACTAGAACCAGAAGAATTAAAATCATTGGTAACAGAAACAGAACGAGCATTTTTAGCATTGGGTAAAGTTCAATATGGTATTCAAGCTGCCGAAGAAAAAAGCGTTTTATTCAAACGCTCCATTTATGTTTCAAAAAATATCAAAGCAGGAGAACCATTTACTGCTGATAATTTAAAAATAATTCGTCCGGCATTTGGCTTAGCGCCAAAATATTGGGAGGACGTAATTGGTAAAAAAGCTAAGACTGATTTAAAAGCTGGTACTCCATTAAATAAAAGCGATTTTTAACCTTTAAGGAATCACCGTTATATAACCACTTAAAGATTTTGAGTCACTTGTATTGGTAATGTCTGTAAGAATGTAATAATAAACCCCAGCAACAGCTTCTTTTTTATTTCCATTGCTGCCATTCCAAAATTGACTGGCTGCATCATCTGCTTCAAACACCTTTTGACCCCAACGATTGTATATGGATAAACGATATTTTTTACAGCTATTTAATCCACCCAACTTAAACTCATCATTTATTCCATCGCCATTAGGCGTAAATACATTGGGTATTTGAAAATCAAAACTATTAGAATTTGTAATACTAATGAATTGACTAAAGCTGCTTGAGCACCCGCTTCCTTGATTCACTACCAATGTAACCGGATACACCCCATTTTGAAAATATGTATGTTCTGGATTTTCAATTGCACTCACTGTATTATCTCCAAAATTCCATAAAAATGAAAACGCATTTAGAGACGCACTCTCAAAAACTACCCTATTTGTGCATTCATCAATTGTATAAGAAAACAAAGCAGAAGAAGATATGTTTACTTCAACTACAACCGTATCCACATCAGTACCACAAGAGTTTGAACCACTTACATAATAACTCGTGGTTGCACTAGGACTCACTGTTACACTACTGTTAGTTGAACTTACACCACCACTCCATACATAATTGCTTGCTCCACTTGCTGTTAATGTTACATTTTGACCAGCACAAATGCTTTGGTTACCTGAAATACTTACAGATGGTAAGTTTTGAACTGTTACTACTATGGTATCTGTATCATTTCCGCACGTTGTTAATTCTCCTGTTACATAGTACGTAGTAGTTGAATTTGGGTTAACTGTTACACTGCTACTACTGGAACTTACGCCTCCTGTCCAGGTATAGCTAGGGCTACCACTTGCTGTTAAAGTTGTACTTTGTCCTTGACAAATAGAAGTGCTTGCGGTAGCTGTAATTTCATAAAAAGGAATAACATTTACTACAACCGTATCCACATCAGTACCACAAGAGTTTGAACCACTTACATAATAACTCGTGGTTGCACTAGGACTCACTGTTACACTACTGTTAGTTGAACTTACACCACCACTCCATACATAATTACTTGCTCCACTTGCTGTTAATGTTACATTTTGACCAGCACAGATTGAGTTATTCCCAACAACTGAAATATTTATAACCGAACTTTCTATATAAGGAAATCTAGGAAAAAGCCCCACCCCAGTTATTGGAATAGTAAAATTAATTTGAAATTGATTTACATTACTTAGTCCACCGGGATTATTAGGATTATTTATACATCCAATAAACGTATTGGGATTAGCTGGAGAGTTGTAAGAAAAATATATTTTATTGTCAGGTCCAAGTCGCAAGCCCTTACAAACATCAGATTGACTAGCAGTGTTTGGAGAAAAAACAACTACGGGTGGAGATGCTGGAAAATTTAAATCATATTGATATATCCTTCCTGAACCAAAAGAAGGTGCCTGTCCTCGATATTTTGATATGTACAATTTTGTACCATCAGATGACCATTCCGCATCAATTATTCCTGCATATGGATTTGAAGATGAGCCTAAAGGAGTTCCTGGAATAGAAACAGATGAGGTAAAAAAGCCTGTTGCTACATTAAAATCTAAAAGTAAGCATGGTTCATTTTCAATAAAACTTCCAACAAAAAGCTTATTTGCTATTGGGTTAAAACTAGTAGCTTGAATATCAGAAAGTGTATACGAAAGAGTATAATTTGAATGAAAAAAAATTCCTGTACTGGAAATTTTATAAACCAATAACTGATTTAATGAGTTAGACGCTGAAATTAACCAATATTCTCCAGTGAAATTATTTTTTACAACATTTAAAGCTTCGGATACATTAGATGCAACTAAAATATTTTTAGCACTCGAAATTACATTTCCTTTTGGAGAAGCGACTGTTCCATTTCCAGGTAATAACATATCTACTATTGAATAATATAAATTTCCAGCAGTACCTGTTTCTGTAGCTGTAGTAATTGTAAAAACATAATATTTTTCACAATCACCTGGCTTAGGAACAACCAAGCCTGATGAATGTGTAGCATTGCCTCCTAACAAACCAACACCATTAGGCATAGGTAAATGACTGTTGTCAATAACAAACTTTCCATCTGTATAAAATTTCAAATTTCCAGTTGCTGTATCTACAACAACAGAAGTTCCACAATTAGTATATGGAGTATAATGAATATTTGTTGTTGCTATAGTGCCAAGAGACAAATTGAATTGTAACCCAGAATTTGTTGGTCCAAAAAATCATGTACATTTTTCATTCTGAGCTATCAGCAGAAGTGAAAAAAAAACAAAAATAAAAGTTAATATATATTTCATTATTCATAAATAACAACATAAAGTTAATAATTATTAAATAAAAAATCAAAAGAGAATAATCATTAAATTTGTGCCAACACAAATGGGCATCATCGAAAAACAAGCTACGCGCAATGCAATCTACTCTTATTTAGGAGCGGTACTTGGTTTTGTTACCCTAATTTGGGCTTCGCATGTTCTTACAACCGATGAAAATGGATTAACACGTGTATTGGTTTCCATTGCCACATTATTAGCTCAGTTTGGGAACTTAGGGTTTAATACCGTTACCATTAAATTTTTTCCGTATTTCAAAAACAAAGAAAAAGGCCATCATGGTTTTTTATTTTATGCTCTTGTTGTTGCTGCAATTGGATTTACAGGATGCTTAATTACCTATTATGCATTTCAAGATTGGATTATAGACACGAATACTGAAAAATCAAAACTATTTGTCGATTATCTTTTTTATTTAATGCCTCTTACCTTTTTTGCACTGTACTTTAATGTATTCGACACATACCTAAGAGCCACTTATAGCTCTGTTGCAGGTTCTTTTACCAAAGAATTTTTACAACGTGTTTTTATACTCATAGCACTTGCTCTTTATTTCTTTCAACTAGTACATTTTTCTACATTTGTTTTTTTATACATTGCGGCTACCTGCGCTCCTACTCTGCTATTACTCTATTTTATAATCAAACAAAAAGAGTGGCATATAAAACCAACAAAAGGATTTATCTCAAAAGAATTAAAAAGCAATATTTTAAAACTTAGCTTTTATTCTATTTTATCGGGTGGTGCTGGCGCCATCATTGTAAATATTGATGCTATCATGGTTAATCAATTACTTGGCTTAAGTAAAACAGGTGTATATTCTATTGCATTTTACTTTGGAACCATAATTATTATTCCGGCACGTTCACTTTATCGTATTGCTTCGAGTATTATTTCCGAAGCATTTAAAAATGAGGATATCGAACAAATAAAAAAACTGTACAACAAAAGTTGTAATACACAACTTACCATTGGAGCCTTTTTGTTTATTGGAATTGTTACCAACATTCATAACATTATGAGTATTTTACCTCCAGAATATGAAACTGGAAAGAATGTAATACTAATTATTAGTGCGGGCTATTTAGTAGAAATGGCAACAGGTATAAATCAAATCATTATTGTAAACTCAAAATACTATCGTTTTGATGCTTATTTTATTTTTTTAATTGTTGCAATTATAATTATTGCCAATTTAATTTTTATTCCTCTTTATGGTATTGCAGGCTCTGCTATTGCAACAGCACTATCAATTACATTGGGCAACACTTTACGCTACTTATTTTTAAAAATAAAATACGATATGCAGCCTTATGATGCCAACACACTTAAACTTATTGCAATAAGTTGTACAGTATTCATTGCAGGATACTACTTCCCTTACATGAATAATTTAGTGTTAGATATTCTATTAAGAGGAAGCGTAGTAACTGTATTATTTGTATTTCTTATTCTTAAATTTAATTCAAGTCCTGATTTAAATAATAAAATAAGAAAAAACATACAACTTATTGTTGCAAAAAAAAGCGTCTAGTAGTAAGACGCTTTTAAACTGTTTTATTTTTTATTCTACTTCTTTTTTCTTCCAAGCCATAAACAAGCCACCGCCTACAAAAGCAAATAATAGTAAGCAACTTACCAATGATATTTTTTCGCCTGTATAATATTTTGTTGGCTCAAATTTAAATACAATTGTGTGTTTTCCTTCCGGAATACGCATAGCACGCAATGTCCAATCGACACCAAAATGTGGTTTTAACTCCCCATCCACATAAGCATTCCAACCATTAGGATAATAAATTTCTGAAAAAACGGCTAATTGTTCGGTTGCTACGTTCGACTCGTAGGTTAATTTATTAGGCAAATACTCTTTTAACAATAGACTTGCATTAACATCCGGCTTTACAGAAAATCCTTCTAGTTCATTTTTGTAACGTTCATCAACTACTGCGGTTACTGCCGGATTAATTTCTCCAACCGATTTTAATTCTTCATCAGCATTGGCAACCATTTTTACATCACTCACAAACCAAGCATTTCCTAAGGCATATCTGTTTTGCAATGGAGGTGCATCATTATTATAAATAATGTATTTGGTATTTAACATATTTAACACTCCTTGCTTAGCAAACGTGGCACGTAAGGCAGAATCGGTTGGATTTGAACGTAATGTTGAAATTATATCCTGAATACTTGGTTGAATTTGAGCTTCAATCAACTCTTGGTAACGTCTTAATTTTGCAGCATGGTAGCCACCTATAGATTTATGACGAAATGATGTTGCTGATTCATTAAACGTATTAGCAGCAATGTTTAACACTCTGAAATTCGGATGTGTATCCTGAAGGATTTCTTTATCAGCCTTTGTTTCAGGAAAAGGGATTTTAGCCTCCTGCTTAGATGCAAAGCTCTTATCATTTAAATAGCCTTTATCAATTAATGCTAAATCGAAAAGAATTAATAAACCTAGTGCTGGGATCAAAATTACTTTGTTCATTTTTCCTTTTAAGTACAACCAAATAGTAACTGCAGCCATAGCAATAAAAAAGAAACTTCTAATTGCATCGGCTTTAAATAATGCTTTTCTTGATATTTCAATATTATCCAATACTCTTTGTGCAATATCTGCACCATTGCTTTCAGCAATTTGATTGTACAATCTATCGTACTCTCCTTCGGCAAATAAGCTGGTTAAGCCTGGCATTAAGTAAAACATTAAAGACAAACCACCTGTTAAGCCCAATGCAATTAAAAATGCATTTTGAGTAGTAATTTCTTTTTTTACAAAAGCTAACTGAATTTTTTCTTTTAATACATCTTTATTTTTAAATAGTTTATCCAATGCCAATACTGCTAAAATTGGAATTGCAAATTCAGCCAATACAAGCATCATAGATACGGCTCTGAATTTATTGTATCCAGGAAAATAATCTAAAAAGAATTCTGTTAAAGGCATAAAATTTTTGCCCCATGATAACAGTATCGAAAAAATAGTCGCTGTTAGTAGCGCCCACTTTATTCTACCTTTTACTAAAAACAAGCCAAATACAAATAAGAAAA
>JAEUTT010000181.1 GCA_016787165.1 Bacteroidia bacterium
AAATGAAATAGTTCGTAAAGAAATGAACTTTGAATTTGAAAAACAACAAGCAATAACAGAAGCAAAACATAAAAACGAAATAGAAAAAAAACAAACAATTGCTCAAGAAAAAAGTCGTAGACAAAATATAATAATTCTGTCTGTTGCAATTGTACTCTTTTTAGTCTTAACATTTGCTGTCTTTATATATAAATCGTTGAGTATTGCTAGGAAACAAAAAAACATCATTGAGCATCAAAAGCACATGATCGAAGAAAAGCACAAAGAAATAACCGACAGTATCAACTATGCTGAGCGGATACAACGCAGTTTTTTAGCAACAAAGCACTTATTGGATGATAATCTTAAAAACTATTTTGTTTTTTTTCAACCTAAAGATGTTGTTAGCGGTGATTTTTATTGGGCAAGCAAGCTAAATAACGGCCAATTTGCATTAGCTACAGCCGACAGTACAGGGCATGGCGTGCCTGGTGCTATAATGAGCATATTAAACATCTCTTCCTTAGAAAAAGCCATAGAATCAGATACAGAACCTAATGAAATTTTAAATAAAACGCGTGAAATAATTATAAAACGATTAAAAAAAGATGGAAGTCTAGAGGGAGGAAAAGATGGTATGGATTGTAGCTTAATTTGTTTTGATTTTAAAAACAATATATTCACATATTCTGCTGCTAACAATCCTATATGGATTATTCGCAACAGTGAATTAATTGAGTTAGCTGCTGACAAAATGCCTGTTGGAAAACATTTTCATGAAAACACTCCATTTGCAAAACATTCTTTTATAATACAAAAAGGTGATTTAATATATACTTTAACAGATGGAATGCCAGATCAGTTTGGTGGATTAAATGGAAAAAAATTCAAATACAAACAATTAAAAGAATTATTGCTTTCTGTTTCATCTGAACCTATCGATATTCAATATCAAAAAATCAAAAAAACCTTTTACAATTGGAAAGGAAATCTAGAACAAGTTGATGATGTTACAATTATTGGAATACAAATCTAAATAACATGTCTTTAAATTTATGAAAAAACTGATTTTATTTTTAGTTGCAATCACACAAGTAGTAATAGCCCAAACAAAATTATTAACTATGGAAGAAGCTGTAGTATTACAACGTACTACACTTGCCCCTGCCAAATTAAAACAATTAATGTGGGTGAGCAATAGTGATAATTATTCCTATGTAGATAAAAAAGATGGAGAAGATTGTTTGTTTGTTACTGCTGCTACAAGTGGTAAAGTGTTATATACTGTTTTGTTAAGTAATCTTAATCGTGCAATGATTGAAAGCGTACAATCGTCTGTAAAAGGATTCCCTACTGTTAAATGGATAAGCGAAAATAAGTTTACTTATGAGTTTGATAAAAAAATATTCAGCTATGATTTAAAAACTGCAAAAGTTAAAATGGAGGAATCTGTAGATATTGGTGAAGATGCCGAACACCGCGATATTGCCGATAAAACAAATTACATTGCTTACACCGTAAAAAATAATTTGTTTGTGTTTGATGGAAAAGAAAAATTAATTGTAACCAATGATATAGATGAAAATATTTTAAACGGCCATGTTGTTCATCGTGATGAATTTGGAATTCATAAAGGAACCTTTTGGTCGCCAAAAGGTACTTTGCTTGCGTTTTACCGTATGGATCAAACAATGGTAACGGATTATCCTATTATCGACTGGACTAGTCGCCCGGCAAAAAATGCAACTATCAAATATCCAATGGCAGGAGATAAAAGCCATGAAGTAACAGTAGGTGTTTACAATGTAAGAACCGGAAAAACAGTATTCTTGAAAACAGGCGAACCTAAAGAACAATATCTTACCAATATCGCCTGGAGCAATGATGAACAGTTTGTGTACATTGCTATTTTAAACAGAGAGCAAAATCATTTGAAATTAAATAAATACAATGTTGCTACCGGTTTATTGGAAAAAACATTGTTTGAGGAAAAGCATGAAAAATATGTGCAGCCAAAAAATCCGATTGTGTTTTCACCCAACGGAAAACAATTTATCTGGCAAAGTGAACGTGATGGATTTAACCATTTGTATTTATACAGTGAGGATGGAACGCTTATAAAACAATTAACAAAAGGTAATTGGATGGTTACGAACTTTGCCGGATTTGATAAAAAAGGCACAAAAGTTTTTTATACATCCACTACAGAAAGTGGTATCACGCGTAATTTTTATTCAGCAGAAATTAAATCAGGTAAAATAGTTCGTATCTCCAAGGGTGATGGCACACATACAAGTATGCTAAGTGAAACAGGAAATTATATACTTGATAATTTTCAAAGCACTACCATTCCAAGAAATATTTTTGTAAATGCTACCAATGGTAAATCTTCTAGATTAATTTATTCAGCTCCCAATCCATTGCAAGAATATAAATTAGGTGAAATGAAAATATTTACTTTAAAAAGTGAAAGTGGTGACGATTTGTATTGTCGCTTATTTAAGCCTATTGATTTTGATTCAACAAAAAAATATCCAACCATTGTGTATTTATATAATGGGCCAAGTTTACAAATGATAAACAACACATGGAACGGTGGTGGCGATTTATGGTTTCAGTACATGGCAGAAAGAGGTTTTGTGGTTTTCACATTAGACGGGCGAGGAAGTGCAAACAGAGGTTTGGCATTTGAACAAGCCATTTTTAGAAATTTAGGAGTAAATGAAATGAAAGATCAGTTAGTAGGCGTGGATTTTCTAAAAAAACAAAACTATGTAGATGTAAACCGTATGGGAATTTTTGGTTGGAGCTACGGAGGTTTTATGACTACCAGCATCATGACACGTTATCCTGATGTATTTAAAGTAGGTGTTGCAGGTGGTCCGGTAATTGATTGGACATACTACGAAGTGATGTACACTGAACGCTACATGGATACACCCCAAGAAAATCCGGAAGGATATAAAATAAGCAGAACAATAGATTACATTGATAATTTAAAAGGAAAATTAATGCTTATCCATGGAACAAATGACCCAACAGTAGTTTGGCAACATAGTATTCAATATTTAAAAGCCTGTGTGGATAAAAAAAAACAAGTCGATTATTTTGTTTATCCCGGACATGAACACAATGTACTCGGAAAAGATAGAGAGCACTTATATCAAAAAGTAACGGATTATTTTATGCAGAATTTGTGATCAAACAGATTACAACTTCTTGAATAAAGCCATTACTTCCTTTAAGTACTGCTTACTCACTGGCAATTGTTTGTTATTTACAATCACAGCATTGCTATCCAATCCATCTACATAATTAATATTTACAATATAGGAACGATGAATGCGTTTAAACGCAGGATGTTGAACTATCTCTTCGAAATGACTCAAGTTGTATGAAACCAGCAACTCTTCAGTTTTTGTAAAAATTTTTGAGTAGCTTCCATCTGCTTCCAAAAAAAGTATATCCATAAGATTTATTTTTTTGTAATGATTTCCGGATTTTATAAAAATAGTTTCTTGCAAAGGTTGATTTTCTTCTGAATATTTTTTTAAATGTTGTAAGTTGTATGCCACTTCAATTGCAATCATCAAATCATTTTTATTGTAAGGTTTGCTTATAAATGTAGCAGGAAAAATATCAAGTACACGTTTTACTGTTTGTTGGTCGGAGTTGGCTGTAAGGTAAACGATGGGAGTTTTTTTTATGTTATTTAAAAGTTTTGCCGTTTCTATACCATCGTATTTGCCCTTTATATGAATATCCATAATGACAACATCAGGATTAAGCTGTTCAAACTTTTTCAAACACTCTTCACCCGAAATAAGAGTTTCGGCTACCTCAAATCCATATTCCATTAAATCTGTTGCAATATCTTCTGCAATAAGCATTTCATCTTCAACTATTAAAACTCTTATGGCCATTTTTAT
>JAEUTT010000213.1 GCA_016787165.1 Bacteroidia bacterium
AATAAAATACCGGGATTTGCAAAAACAAGCTCCATGGCATCATTTTCAATAAAACGAGCATATTCATAAGGCTGTTCATTCGCATTGCCTTTAAATGCTTTAAATGTTTTCCATCTTAATATTCCTTGCGATTCAGCTAAAGAGCGATTGTTTAGCTCAGCATACACTGCAGCTGCTTGATAATTTTGCATATCGTGTTCGCGAATAACACTTAAAAAGTAGTGATTGAATGTTTGTTTGTTTCTGATTAGCCAAGGCGAAATGGTGAAAAGGACAATAAATAAAAAGCTCAAAATTTTTAGGAGACGATTTTTTTTGAATGTTTCTCGACAAGCTCGAAATGACCAGTTGAATGTTTCTCGATTATCCCGATAACTATCGGGACGAAATGACAAACCAGTTTTTTTTCTGTTATCAAAAAGAATAAACACAGAAAAAAAGAAAGGCATAAAAAAAGCAATAGGTCGGCATAAAATGCTTAATCCACAGAGGAAAGCACTGAGTATTAAAAATTTGAGATTGTTTGTTTTTATGTATTTGATAAAAAAATAAATACAGGTAATTAATAAAAAGCTGAACAATGTTTCTGTCATTACAATATTATTCATTACAACGTTTGGCACATCCACAGCAAGTAAAAATGCAGCAATGCTCGAAATAAATTTGTTATTTGTAATTAACTGCGAAAGTTGGTAGGTGAAAAAGCAAGTAGCAACACCTAGTATCACTTGCAAAAAAATAATTGGCAGTGTTTCTATTTGTATGCTTTCGGCAAGGATGATGAACAAAGGATAAAGCGGTGTTCGGTAGTAGTCGGGTTCAATAGGCAATTCATAACTCTGACTAAAAATTCCGTATTCTTTTACATTAAATGCAATTTGCCAATAGCCGTATGAATCATACATATAAAAACCTTCGGGGTTTAAAATAGCAATGGCAATAAAGTATGCCAGACGAATTAGAAAAGCTAAAATTAATATATAGAGCAGAGGCTTTTGTTGAATGTGTTTAATCATTATATCACCTCTAATGGTTTATGGATTGTTTGTAGGTTTGCTTTGCCTTAAATATAATTTCTCTCCTACTTTAGGTTCTTCTCCTACTTTCAGGTGATTTTTTTTGTACAGTTTTTTTAATTTAATACCATGCAGTTGCGAAATAGATTTCATGGTATCGCCTTTTTTTACAGTATGAAAAGGTTCTTTGGCTTTATTGCGTTTAGGTTGTAAGTAAAGTTTTTGTCCGGCAATTAATTTGTCTGTTGGTTCTAAATCGTTAAACTTATACAGCTGCCACAAATCTTTTTCGGTGTCTTTTGCAATTTTATAAAAAGTGTCGCCCGGTTTAACAACAATGTATTTAATCATTCTAAATCGGAACACTTCTCTCGTTTCTAATGTTTCCGGAACTTTTTTGCTTTCGGCCAAGGCGTTAATTGTTGGCATTCCTTCAATTTCATCATATTTGTAGAGTTGATGCGTTTCAATAATTTCTAATAAACGTTGAGTGTAACGAGGGTCGGTAGCATATCCAGCATCTTTTAGTCCTTTTGCCCAACCTTTGTAATCGGTACGTTTTAGTTCAAATAAAAAGGAATAGCGTGGACGCGTTTTTAAAAACAGAGAATGGTCAGCATAAGATTCGAGTACCGAAGGATATTTTCTAAAACATTCATCTTTTGCATCATCATCTTTTATGTACGAAGGGCCTTCCCATCCTTTGTGACATTTAATGCCAAAGTGATTGTTTGCATAAACAGCTAAATCACTATTTCCATTCCCGCTTTCAAGCATCCCTTGTGAAAGGGTAATGCTTGCCGGAACACCGTGTACAAGCATTTCTTTAATAGCATCCTCTTTAAATTTTTCAATGTATTCTACAGCAGTTAGTTTATGTTCAGCAGGCTGAGCAAAACACAATGTTGATAAAAGTAAAAATGATATGGTTGAGAGCAATCGCATTACAACAAAATTAATGAAATACTTTAGTAAACTAAAAAAAACGCTGCTGAGTTTCTAACATAAAACTGTTAATCTTGAAATCCATTATTGCCTTGTAGTCCACCGGTATGAATAGCAATAATGGTTGTTTCGGGGCGAAAAAAATCTTTTTTAATAAGCTCAAAAATTCCATATATCATTTTTGCCGTGTACACATAGTCAAGCGGGATGTTATACTGTTTTTTAAAGTCAACTGTAAATTGTTTTAATTTATCATTGCATTTTGCATATCCTCCAAAATGATAATCTTCATTTACTTGCCAATTGCTTTTGTGTGCATCAAATTGTGCCAGCCAATGTTTTACTTCATTGTGTATATAGTGTTCTGCTTTGAGCACTTGAAATCCTATGGCTTGTTGCTGTTCTTTTAATGAAAGCACAATGCCCGATAATGTTGCTCCTGTTCCGCAAGGGCAACAGATATAATCAAAAGGTATTTTAATTTCTTCAACAATTTTGGTGCATCCTTTAACGCCTAATTTATTGGAACCACCTTCGGGTATAATGTAACAATTGTTATTAAATGTTTTGTGAACATAATTATTCAATTCATCTTTATTGCGATATACTTCACGCGACACAAAATAGAGTTGCATCCCATTTTCTTTGGCTAATCGTAGTGTTGGATTTAATTGTGGCAATTCATCACCACGGATAATGCCAATGGTATTCATGCCTGCAATTTTTCCGGCAGCGGCAGTGGCAGCAATATGATTAGAGAATGCACCACCAAAGGTAAGTAATGTGTTTTTGTTTTGGTTTTTTGCCTCCTCAATATTATATTTTAATTTGTATAATTTGTTTCCACTAATTTCGGAATGATTTAAGTCGGTTCGTAAAACAAATAATTTCACTCCTTTTTTTTCTAAAAAAGAATCTGTTATTTGTTGAAGAGGTGGAATAAAATTAGAGTTAAGCATACTGTAAAATTAGTATTTTTGTGACTATGGAAAATATTCCACCTAAAAATGAATTAGAGCAGGATGATTATTATTTAACTCCTGAAGGCTATAAAGTATTTACAGAAAAGTATTTATTAAAACGAGGATACTGTTGTCAGAATGGTTGTAGGCATTGTCCGTATGGATTTAATAAAGAAAAAGGAAGAATAGAGAAAAAATTAGATAAAGAGAAAACAATGAGTATGACATTTAAAGAACAAATTTTACAAGGTATACCAGCAGAGTTGCCAGCGATAAAAGTGTATGAAAAAGAAATTAATCATGCTCCTAAGCGTAAAGAAATATTAAATAAGGAAGAAAAAAAACTGGCAATCAAAAACGCATTGCGTTATTTTGATAAAAAACATCATGCTGTTTTAGCTGTTGAATTTGCACAGGAGTTGAAAGATTATGGTAGAATATACATGTATCGTTTTCGCCCTGATTATAAAATTCATGCTCGTCATATTAATGAATATCCTCATCAATCAAAACAAGCAGCGGCTATTATGCTGATGCTTCAAAACAATTTAGATTATGCTGTTGCACAGCATCCACATGAATTAATTACGTATGGAGGAAATGGAGCGGTGTTTCAAAATTGGGCACAATACCTTTTAACCATGAAGTATTTGGCAGAGATGACGGATGAGCAAACATTGGTAATGTATTCTGGCCATCCCATGGGATTGTTTCCATCGCATAAAGACGCACCACGTGTGGTAATTACAAACGGAATGATGATTCCGAATTATAGTAAGCCTGATGATTGGGAAAAATTTAATGCATTGGGTGTAACGCAGTACGGCCAAATGACTGCGGGTTCATACATGTATATCGGTCCGCAAGGGATTGTACACGGAACAACTATTACGGTAATGAATGCCGCACGTAAAATATCAAGCTCTGAAGAAGATAGAAAAGCCCGCCCGGATGGCTTGGTCGGACGGGGGAAATTATTTGTTACTTGCGGTTTGGGCGGAATGAGTGGTGCGCAGCCAAAGGCTGGGAAAATATCGGGATTGGTAACCATTGTTGCAGAAATAAATCCGAAGGCAACAAAAACTCGTCATTCACAAGGTTGGGTAGATGAGGTGTTTGATGATTTAACTGCATTGATGGAGCGTGTAAAAAAAGCACAAGCGGCTAAAGAAGCTGTTTCTATTGCGTATCAAGGCAATGTAGTTGATTTGTGGGAACGATTAGCAAAAGAAAATATAAAAGTAGACATGGGTTCTGATCAAACATCTTTGCACAATCCTTGGGCAGGAGGTTATTATCCGGTAGGAATTTCATTTGAACAAGCCAACGAAATGATGGCAAAAAATCCAGATCAATTTAAGAAAGAAGTTCAACAAACGTTGGTACGTCATGCAAATGCAGTGAATGCATTAGCTGCAAAAGGAATGTATTTTTTTGATTATGGAAATGCATTTTTATTGGAAGCAAGCAGAGCAGGAGCGGATATTGTAAACTCCGATGGAACATTTAAGTATAAATCGTATGTACAGGATATTTTAGGACCAATGTGTTTTGATTATGGATTTGGACCTTTCCGTTGGGTGTGCACCTCATGTGATGCAAAAGATTTACAAACAACGGATGAATTAGCATTAGCCGTGTTGGAAGATATGTACAAAAATGCGCCTCAAGAAATTAAGCAGCAACTAAGTGATAATATTGTATGGATAAAAGATGCGATGCAAAATAATTTAGTAGTTGGTTCACAAGCACGTATTTTGTATGCCGATTCAGAAGCACGTATTCGTATTGCTGAAGCATTTAACAATGCAATTAAATCCGGAAAACTTTCTGCTCCGGTTGTATTGGGAAGAGATCATCATGATGTTTCAGGGACAGACTCTCCGTATCGTGAAACATCCAATATATATGATGGATCTAGTTTTAAAGCAGATATGGCAGTTCAAAATTTTGTGGGTGATGGATTTCGTGGTGCTACGTGGATAAGTTTACATAATGGCGGTGGTGTTGGTTGGGGCGAAGTAATTAATGGTGGATTTGGAATGGTGTTGGATGGAACTGCGGATAGCGATAGGAGATTAAAATCAATGTTATTTTGGGATGTAAATAATGGAATTGCACGAAGAGGCTGGGCAAGAAATGAAGAAGCATTGTTTGCCATTAAACGTGAAATGAAACGTACACCACAGCTAAAAGTAACATTGCCAAATATGGTAGAAGAAAAACTATTGGAGGATTTGTTTTAAACTTTTTCGTGGAGCAACTTTAATTTTTTGTATTTCAAAAAGGTGGTGTATGCCGAAATTCTACAAATGGTAAAGCCTGCTCCACCATCTAAAATTCCTAGTTTTATAAAATAGTCGGTAAAAAATTTTACTGCCGGACTAATATATAATTTAATAAAAGTAGCTTTTTTGCCTTTTTCAAATAGACTTTGTGCGGCTAATGAAGAAAACTTTTCTGTTTGTGCATAATGCTGTTCAATAGTATAATAGCTGTAGTGCAGGCAGTCGCCTTTTAAATGTAAAATAGGTTTGTTGCTATTTACAATTAATTGTTCATGAATAATACCTTCCCAGTGTGTTGTTCTTCTATCAAACAAGCGCACTTTTGTATCCGGATACCAACCACAATGTTTAATCCATTTTCCACAATAGTTGGTAAGTCGATTAAATTTTGCGGTGCACAATTCTTCTCCTTGTTTTAGTTTACGAATGGCATCTGCAAGTGTTTCTGAAAGAGTTTCATCTGCATCAAGCGATAATACCCAATCGTATTTTGCTTGAGCATTTGCAAAGTTTTTACTTGCGGAATAGCCTTCCCATTTACGTTGAATAAAATTTACTGAATATTTATTACAAATGGATGCTGTGGCATCGGTAGAAAATGAATCAAGCACAACAATATCATCGGCAATTTTTTGAACAGAAAGCAAACAACGTTCAATGTTTTTTTCTTCGTTAAAAGTAATGATGACAATAGAGAGTTGTGGCATTCGCGATTGTAAGTTTCTACAAAAGTAGCAAAATCATTATATTTGTGTACAAATGACAAAAACAGAGAGCATTATTAAGCAATTACAACAGGGTGATAAAAAATCATTGGCACGCTGTATTACCATTGTTGAAAATGAGCTGGATGGTTATGAAGAAATTCTAACATCTTTAACGTTTTCTAAAACTCCTGTAATTGGCGTTACGGGTCCTCCTGGTGCTGGTAAAAGCACATTGATTAATTCATTGATTAAAAAAATCACGTCTGAAAATAAATCAGTAGGTGTAATTGCTATTGATCCTACATCACCATTTAATTATGGTTCTTTATTGGGCGATCGATTACGAATGGCAGAACATTTTACAAACGAAAATGTGTTTATTCGTTCGTTGGCAACAAGGGGTTCTTTAGGAGGTTTGTCGGCAAAAACAGTTGAAATTGTGGATGTAATGCGTTCATTCCCGTTTGATTATATTATTGTTGAAACGGTAGGAGTTGGACAAAGCGAAGTAGAAATTGTTGGACTTGCCGATACAACCGTATTGGTTTTGGTTCCTGAAGCAGGCGATGATGTACAAGCAATAAAATCAGGGGTGATGGAAATTGCGGATATTTTTGTTGTAAACAAAAGTGATAGAGATGGCGCGAATACATTTATAAAAAACATTGTTCAGCTGGTTCATTCAAAACCATTGAATGATTGGTCGATACCTGTAATTAAAGCTGTTGCTACAAAAAACGAAGGAGTAGACGAACTTTTAGATGCCATCAACAAACATCACCAAGTAGCAGTGAATACAAAAAAAGCATATTTATTAACCGAAAAAGCATATCGATTGATACAAAACAAACGAATGAAAGATGTATCAAAACAAGAGCTAAAACAAAAAATTGAAGAAGGGTTAAAGAAAGCAGATTTTAATTTGTACAAACTAATTCGAAGCTACGCATGAAAACAAATTTCACTTTTTTAGTTGCTTTTATTCTTTTGTTTACGAGTTGTAAAAAGGATGAAAAAAAATTTAATGTAGTATATAAAGTTGTTGAAACAGGAAGCGGAACTCCCGTTTATACGGTAAGGTACACTATGCCAGATGGTGCCATACAATCCAAAGGAGGCAATAGTCAGGATGTTTGGGTTTCTGAAAGAATAGATAATTACAAAGGAGGACAATACCTTACTTTGTCGGTAGAAGGCAGTGGAGGCGGAAACTATGAACTACTTATATTTATTAATGGTTCATTACAAGCAAAACGATTAGCAGGAGATGGTTTTGGAGAGCAAGTGCTTGGAGTTCAACTAGTGAATTAAATTTTTCTTTGTACATCTCTTTCACTTTATTTTCAATCAAAAAGCTCGTTATTTAGAATAATTCTTAATTTTGTGGTAGAATTATGACTGAGCTTAAAACAAGTACTTCTTTATTATTAAACATTGAAGCAATTCGTGCCGATTTTCCTATTCTATCTCGTAAAGTAAATGGGAAGCAACTTATTTATTTTGATAATGGAGCTACTGCACAAAAACCAGTTTCGGTAATTGACGCAATTGATACGTATTATAAAAATCAAAATGCAAATATTCACAGAGGGGTTCATACTTTAAGTCAGGAAATTACTGTAGCGTATGAAAATGCACGTACAACCATTCAAAAGCATTTGAATGCGAAGCATGCACATGAAATAGTTTTTACTTCAGGAACTACAGCATCTGTCAATTTGTTAGCAAGTTCATTTGCCAAAAAAAATATTCAAGCGGGTGACGAAATCATCATCTCTGCAATGGAGCATCACTCCAATATTTTACCATGGCAACAGCTGTGTGAAGAAAAGGATGCTTTGCTAAAAATAATTCCAATTAGCAAAGAAGGAGAATTAATAATTGATGAATTTGAAAAGCTCATTAGCAACAAAACAAAAATTATTGCTGTTACACATATATCAAATACACTTGGAACAATCAACCCAATTAAAAAAATAATAGCCATTGCTCATTCGAAAAACATTCCTGTGATGATAGATGGAGCACAAGCTGTTCCTCATACAGCAGTTGATGTGCAAGAATTGGATTGCGACTTTTATGTGTTTAGTGGTCATAAATTATTTGGTCCAACAGGTGTTGGTGTTTTATATGGAAAAGAAAAATGGTTGAATGAATTACCTCCTTATCAAGTTGGAGGCGGAACCATAAAAACAGTAACATTCGAAAAAACAGAATATGCTGACTTGCCACTAAAATTTGAAGCAGGAACACCACACATTGCAGGAGGAATAGGCTTAGCCGCAGCTATTGATTATATCAATACCATTGGACTAGAAAAAATTGCAGCATACGAACACGAGTTGTTGTTGTATGCAACAGATGCTTTGCAAAAAATAGATGGATTAAAAATTATTGGTACTGCAAAAAACAAAGTGAGTGTTATCTCTTTTATTGTTGAAGGATTGCATCCGTTTGATATAGGAACGTTACTTGACCAAATGGGAATTGCAGTTAGAACAGGCCACCATTGCACACAACCGCTTATGCAATTTTATGGCGTGCCTGGAACCATTCGCGCTTCTTTTGCTTTTTACAATACAAAACAAGAGATTGATGAATTTGTTAAAACGTTAATGCGCGTGATTAATATGTTGAAGTAAGTTGTACTGTTATGACCATAGAAGAAATTGAGAATGAAATAGTAGAAGAGTTTGAGATGTTTGAGGATTGGATGCAACGTTATGAACATTTGATTGACTTGGGGAAATCGATGCCAATGATTGAGGAGAAAAATAAAACGGAGGATAAATTAATCAAAGGTTGTCAGAGTCAAGTTTGGATGCATTCTGAACTAAAAGATGGAAAGATTGTTTATACAGCGGATAGCGATGCAATCATCACAAAAGGAATGGTGGCTTTGATGATAAGGGTTTTGTCAAATCACACTCCTCAAGAAATAATTGATTCGAAATTGGATTTTATAGAAAAAATAGGATTAACAAAACATCTTTCGCCAACCAGAAGCAATGGTTTGTTAAGCATGATAAAACAAATGAAATTAGATGCGATAGCGTATGCTGCCAAAAGTTAATCACACAACTTTTGAACTTTGACTTAAAAACTTTTGACTTAAAAAAATGCCTGCAATAATAAATACACATAGTACTGAATTAGCTCAACGTGTTATTGATACCATTAAAACATGTTATGACCCTGAAATTCCTGTAGATATTTGGGAGTTAGGACTAATTTATGAAATCAATATTGATGATGAAAGCAACTTAAAAGTGATGATGACTTTAACATCACCAAGTTGCCCGGTAGCCGAAACCTTACCGCCAGAAGTTGAACAAAAGCTACGTGAAATAGAAGGAATTAAATCGGCAAAAATTGAATTAACATTTGAGCCACCTTGGGAAAAAGAAATGATGAGCGAAGTAGCACAATTGGAATTAGGATTTATGTAATTAGTAAAAAGTATTTAGTACTGAGTATTAAGTAAAATGGAAGATCAATTAATAAATAAAGTAGCGCAAAGCGGGATTGTCAGTATTGACTTGGAAGAGTTCTATCCTGCAGGAGAGCGGGTGTTATTTGATATTAAAGATTTGTTATTTCAAGGATTGATATTGAAAGAAAAAGATTTTCGTGAGTTTATTAAAAATGAAAATTGGTCGGCATACAAAGATAAATACGTTGCGATTGTTTGTTCAGCAGATGCAATTGTTCCAACATGGGCCTACATGCTATTAGCAACACAGCTTGAACCATTTGCTAAAAAAATAGTTTTTGGAAATTTAGAAGTATTGGAGACAATTTTGTTTGATGAAGTACTTTCAAAATTAAACCCTAACGATTATAAAGATGCACGTATTGTAATTAAAGGATGCGGAACGCTTCCTGTTCCTATTGCAGCTTATGTGGAGCTTACCCGCATTTTA